>JBPYEM010000035.1:0-2301 GCA_051985205.1 Candidatus Limnocylindrales bacterium
TCGGCAGTCGATGCCCGGGGGCTCGTCAAGGTGCGGCGCGCCGAACGGGACGCGTCCAAGGGACTGCATCCGCCGAACTGGATCGGCACGGCGACGCCGTCGCAGCTCGCGTTCCCATATCTCGTGAACTGGGGCTACCCGGAGCGGTTCCACCAGGGCCGGCCGAAGACCGATGGGCCGGTGACCGGGATCGCCGCCTCGCCGGGTCAGATCGAGGGGATCGCCCGGGTCGTGACGACGGTCGACGAGTTCGACGACGTGGCGGACGGCGACATCCTCGTATGTCAGATGACCAACCCGGCATGGGTCGTGCTGTTCACCCGGATCGCCGGTCTCGTGACGGACACCGGCGGGACGACCTCACACCCGGCCGTGCTGTCGCGCGAGTTCGGGATCCCGGCCGTCGTCGGGACGTCGGTCGCGACGAAGCGCATCCGCACGGGCGACCGGATCCGGGTCGACGGCTCGAAGGGGACGGTCGAGGTTCTCGAGTCCGCGAGCGATGCCGGTCCCGCCGGCTCGACGTCGATCGCCGCCGCGACACCGATCGGGTCCTGACCTTGGCGATCGTCGGCGATGCCGTCGCCCCGGCGCTCCTCCAGCGCAGCGTGCTCGCCGACCAGGTCCGCGAGCGGCTGCTCGAACGGATCCTCAGCGGTCGCTATCCGCCGGACGCACGCATCGTCGAGACGCAGGTCGCCCGGGAGCTGGGTACGAGCCAGGCTCCGGTGCGCGAGGCGCTCCGCGGCCTCGAGGCGCTCGGCGTCGTCGAGATCACGCCCTTCCGCGGCGCCCGCGTCCGCCGGCCGACCTCCCGCGAGCTGCTCGAGGCCTATGCGGTCCGGTCGGCCCTGGAAACGCTGGCCGCGCAGTTCGCCGTTCCGCGCCTGACCGACGCCGATCTCGGCAGGCTGGTCGCCGAGGTCGATGCGATGCAGTCGGGCGCCGCGGCCGGCGATGCGCATCGCGTCGCCGCGGCGGACGCGCGGTTCCACGGCCTCATCGTCGCCCTCGCCGACAACGCGACGCTGCTGAAGGTCTGGAGCTCGCTCGAGCCGTTCCTCCGGACGTACATCACCCTCATCGTGCCGGGCGCCGATCCGCAATGGTCGGCCGACCTCCACGTCCCGGTGCTCGACGCACTCCGTCGTCGCGATGCCGGGGCGGTCGTCGCGGCGCTCGAGGCGCATTTCCACGAGGTCAACCAGAACATGGCCCAACGACTCACGACCGACCCTGCGCCCGAGAACGCCCGATGACCGACACCACCGCCGAGCGGGTGACCCTGTCGGAGGAGATGGTGGTCGGGCCGGCTCGGCTGCGGATCGACGTGCTCGGTGGCGAGCCGCGCGAGCACGTCCTCGACGACATGAGCTTCATGAACTACCGGCTGGCGGACGTGCAGATCGGGCCGTCGGTCAGCGTCCCGAAGCCGGACATCGTCTGGCGCGTCGACGGGCCGAAGGACGTTTCGTACGACGGCCGCCAGATGACGTTCACCGGGCCATGGCCGGCCGGACCGATCCAGAAGTGCATCGTCGCCCTGCTGGCGCTGCGGCTCGAGACGGTCGGGCTGCATCCGTTCCACGCCTCGGCGGTTCGGTATCGCGATCGGACGGTGCTGTTCCTCGGCGGCGAGTCCAACCACGGCAAGTCGATGGGCCAGATCGAGGCGTGCCGGCGGGGCGCGCTCCTTATCTCCACGGAGACGACCGTGATCGACGAGGACGGTCGGGCGGTGATGGGCTCGAAGTCGCCCTTTCTCAAGAAGCGGACGGAGGGCACGGAGCGGGCCGACAAGGCCGCGCCGGAGGCCGGCGCGGCGAAGTTCTTCGGGACCATGCCGACCTGGGAGCTCTACACGGAGCCGAGCAACGTGGACCTCGTCGTCGTCCCGGCGATCGACGGCAACTTCGAGCCGTCGTCGGCGGAGATGATCCCGTTCGAGAAGCAGTTCCAGACGCTGCACTCGCTCCAGAACTACTTCCTCCTCAACGAGCTCCTCGCGCCCGGCTTCCCGATCCCGATGGTCGACACGGAGGAGCTGCGCCGGAAGCGTGCCGCGTTCGTCGAGCGGTTCTCGGATCGGCCGTACGTCTTCGTCCGGGCGGCGACACCGCAGGTCCTGCTCGACGAGGTCGATCAGCGGCTGTGAGGCGGACCGAGGGCGCCGGCGGCTGATGCGACCGTTTGCCTACGAGCGGCCGGAGCGGCTGGACGATGCGATCACGATCCTCGCCCGCGGTTCTGCGCGGCCGCTCGCCGGGGGAACGGACCTGATCATCCGGCTCCGCGACGGGA
>JBPYEM010000036.1:0-2695 GCA_051985205.1 Candidatus Limnocylindrales bacterium
GCCCGTCGCACACCTCGTCGCAGGTGGCTCCATCGCCCCGCTCGTGCTCGACGAGGTACGCCGCCCGCCGGCGGAGTGCCTCGACATTCGCGACGAGCGTCCGGCTCGCCTCCGCGTAGGACTCGTCGAGGATCGCCCGGATTGCTCGAGTCGCCGCGCCCTGGACGTCCGACGGGAGCGAACGGCTGCCGGTGGGAACCAGGAACGACAGCGAGCCCCGGCCGGAGATGCCGGTATCGGTCGCGTCGGGATCGCGGCCCATGCCCCACCGCGTGACCATCATCGTGGCGATCCGGTTGGCCTGATCGAAGTCGTTCGATGCGCCGCCGGTCACCTCGTGGAACAGGATCTCCTCGGCGGCTCGGCCGCCCATCAGCGCGATGAGTCGAGCCCGGAGGTCCGTCTCGGACGGGAGGTCGTTGTCCTCCTGGCTGCTGACCGTGACCCCGAGCGCCTCGCCGTGGGCGAAGAGCGAGATCTCCTCGACCCGTCGCTTGTCGCCGTGGACCTTGCCGCAGATCGCGTGACCGACCTCGTGGGCTGCGATGATCGAGCGCTCGCGCTCGTCCATCGACCGTCGCCGCGACGTCCCGACCGCGACCTTCAGCCAGCCGTTGTGGAGGTCCTCCGGTTCGATGGCGTCGCCGCTCCGGCGTGCGGCCAGGATCGCCGCCTCGTTCAACAGGTCGGCCAGCATCGCGCCCGAGAAGCCGTACGTCTTTCGCGCCAGCTCGTCCAGGTCGGTCGTCGCGGCGAGCGGCTTGTTCCGGGCGTGGACGGCGAGGATCGCGCCCCGGCCCTTCACGTCCGGCATCCCGACATGGATCTTGCGGTTGAAGCGACCCGGCCGGAGGACGGCCGAGTCCAGCGTGTCGAGCCGGTTCGTCGCGGCGATGACGATCACGTCGTCCGTGGACGCGAACCCGTCGAGCTCCACGAGCAGCTGGTTGAGGGTCTGCTCGCGCTCCTCGTGGCTGTTCGGTCCGCCACGGGACTTGCCGATCGCATCGAACTCGTCGAAGAAGATCACGCCGCGGCCCAGCTTCCGGGCCTGGGCGAACAGATCGCGGACCCGCTTCGCACCGACGCCGACGTACTTCTCCACGAACTCCGAGCCCGAGGCGTAGTGGAACGGAACACCGGCCTCCGCCGCGACCGCGCGCGCGAGCATCGTCTTGCCGGTGCCGGGCGGGCCGTACAACATGATGCCGCGCGGGATCCGGGCTCCCAGCCGCCGGAATCGCTCCGGTGCGCGGAGGAACTCGATCGTCTCGGTGAGCTCGAGCTTCGCCTCGTCGCAGCCGGCCACGTCGTCGAGCGTCACCCGCGCCACCGGATGCGTCTCGGCCTCGCCGACCGCCTTCTGGTTCGCAGTCGCGGGGTCCGGCGGCATGATCGTCGTGAACTTCGAGCTGCTGTCGCGCGGCCCGACACCCCCTCGCCGCGACATCCGCCAGACGACGGCGATCGTGAGGCCCAGCAGGAGGAACGAGAGAAGGACCGTCAGGATGCCGGGGCCGAACCCACCAGACGGCGGCCGGGAGAGCGCGACGGCCTCGGTCGTCAGAAGGTGGCCGTAGCCCAGCGAGGTCAGGGCGGAGACCGCGTCGTTGGCGTTGACCGCGAGATCGATCGTCACCACCTGGCCGGTCCGCGTCCGGGCGAGCAGCTCGCCTTCAGCCGCGCTCGACGACGGGGGTGACGCGGTGATCGCGTCGACGTCGCCGGATTCGATGTGGCGCTCCAGCTCCGCCAGCGTCCAGCCGTCGCGAACCGTGAAGTTCGGCTGGGCCTGCAGAACCGCGGTCGACGGCCGGTTCAGCACCGCGAGCTGGAACGCGACGATGGCGAGACCCGCGACGAGGAGCGCGACACCGGCCGTCCGTCGTGGATGACGGCGCGCAGCGGCGGCTCCTCGGGAGGTTCGGCGGCCGACGATGGCGGGGAGGCGGCGCAGTCTGTTCATGACATCCGGGGCAACGGATCGGGATCAGGGAATCCCTGATCGGGGGACGCCCGAATCCTCAACGAAGTTGTAACGCCCTCGCATCCCCCGGATGGGGGATATGTGACGGTGACCGACGGTGCCCGGGGCCCCTCAACCCTCGCGACGGAAGGGTACCCGAAGGGCGTCTCCCCATGTCAGGGCGGTCGCGGCGCGGTAGGCCGGGCCGTCCCGGCGGCTGACGATGACGGTCTCGATTCGCCCGTCGTCGCAGACGCGGAGCTCGACGAGACCGGGCCGCCGTCGCGGCCGTCCGAGGACGACGCGCGGCCACGGATCTACGAGGATCGGCGGGCGCGCGGCGACGACGTAGGCGAACGGCTCGTCCTCCCAGGACCGTTCCGCGGATTTCGCGCGCCGCTGGAGGGGGCTCCGGTCGAGACGCGCGAGGAAGTGGCACCACCGCGTTCGCGACGACGCCACTGGGCAAGCATCATTCCCCGGGCAGGGCGCGGCGATCAGCGCGCCGGCTTCGATCAGGACCGTGCGGGCGGCCAGGATCCGCCGATGGCCTGCCCGGTTGCCCGGCTCGACGAGGACGACCGCGCCTCGCGTCTTCGTCCACATCCACTGGATCAGCCCGGGGTGGTCGCTCTCCGCGAGCTCGCCGAGGAGGTATGTCGCGACGACGAGGTCGGCCGACGGCAGGCCGACAGTTTCGCCGTCGGTCGACGCGACGTCGGCGGTCCG
>JBPYEM010000037.1:0-2703 GCA_051985205.1 Candidatus Limnocylindrales bacterium
CCGCTCGAGAACGACGACGTCGCGGCCCAGCCGTGCCAGCCGGATCGCGACGGCCGCCCCGGCGGGTCCACCGCCGACGACCACGACCTCGCGGCGCTCGATCATCCCGGCTCGTCGGCGGCGGCGATCGCCACGCGATGACCGGCGAACCCGACCTCGACGGCAACCGGCTTCAGCCGGGCAGCGACGATCAGCTCGTCGAGCTCGCGTCGGGTGAAGGCGCGGCGAACCGAGAGCGGGCCGTCGTGTCGCGTGTAGCGGCCGCGTGCGACGGTCCAGACCAGGATCTCGGCGCCAAGCCAGAAGTGCGGCGCCCGGATCAGGTCATTGACGACGATGCCGGCCCGGGCGACGCGCCGCAGCTCGCCGAGGAAGGCGATCGCGTCCCCGCGGCTGAGGTGATGCAGGACGAGCGACGCGTGGGCGACGTCGAACGATCCGTCGGGGTAGGGGAGGCGGCGCCCGTCGGCGAGCGCGAGGTCCAGCCCGACGACCTTCGGGATGATCGGTCGGGCTTCGACCGCGGCGTCGAGCACCTCCTGGCGACTGTCGGTCGCGGTCACCCGGATCGAGCGACGGGTCCCGACGGCATCGGCAAGCAGTGCGATCGGGATGTCGACGGCGCCGGTCCCGACGTCGAGGACGGTCGCAGAACCGCGATCCGGCAGGAGCCGCGAGACAGCCCGTCGCGACAGGGTCGTTCCCCCCGTCACCCGGTTCAGTCTTGCCAGATCGCGAAGGTTCGCGACCAGCGCCGGGCGATCGTCCAGCGGCCCGTCGAGCAGCTCCGGTACGCCGATCAGTCGCTGCATCGCGCGAGCCTAGCGGCCCTACGATCGGGTCGTGTCCGATCCGCTGATCGTCGTCGCCGGCGAGAACCTCGTCGACCGGATCGTTGCCGTCGATGGCCGGACCGTTCACGTCCCCGGTGGCGGGCCCTTCAACACCGCCCGAGCCCTCGGTCGACTCGGTGCGCGGGTTGCCTACCTCGGCCGGATCTCGACCGACCCGTCCGGCGAGCGGCTTCGGGCTGCGCTCGTCGAGGACGGCGTCGATCTGGCCCTCGCCGTCTCCACGGACGACCCGACGCTGATCGCCCGTGTCTCGCTCGATGCGGACGGGGTCGCGACGTACGGGTTCGATTGCGTGGGCAGCGCCGCCGCCGGGCTTCGGCCCTCCGACTTCCCACCGGCGCTTCCCGCCGAAACCGTTGCGCTCCATGTCGGCACGCTCGGCCTCGTCCTCGAGCCGATGGCGAGCACGGTCGCCGGCCTCGTCGGTTCGGTGCGTCCGGATGTCCTCGTGATGCTGGACCCGAACATCCGCCCGGCTGCGATCACCGATGAGGCGGCATTCCGAGCACGACTCGCGAAGGTCCTGTCGTGCGCAGACATCGTCAAGGTGAGTCGCGAGGACCTCGCCTGGTTGGAGCCGAACGACTCCTCGCTCGCGGTCGCTCGTCACCTGATGGCGGGTGGTGCGAGCGCGGTTCTCGTCACGGCCGGCTCGTCATCCGTCGAGGTCGTCGCCCGGGCCGGAACGGCGCGCTTCGACGTGCCCCTTCGGACGGTCGTCGACACGGTCGGCGCGGGCGACGCGTTCGGTGCTGGCTTCCTCGCGCGATGGGTCGAGGACGGGCAGCGTCGGGCGGATGCCGTCGACCCTGCACGGCTCGGCCGGGCGGTCCGTACCGGGATCGCCGCAGCCGGCTGGACGGTCGAGCGGCTCGGCGCGGACCCGCCCCGGCGGGCGGATCTCGGCGAGGTGGTTTGAGCCCGGGCGATAATGCTGTCGATGGCGACGAAGATTCCCAAGGCCCCGTCGGCGGACGGCAACGGCGCCGCGAACGGGGCGGTCACTCGCGTCGAACGCCAGCGAGCGCCGTCGAGCTGGGGTCTCGGCGACGGCCAGGCCATCCCCTGGGAGTACGCGCCGGCGCCCGAATCGCGGGACATCGTCACGGTCAAGGACCGCTACGGGCTGTTCATCAACGGCCGCGAGGTGGCGGCGAGCGACGGCGCCACGTTCCCGGATGTCAACCCCGCGACCGAGGAGCAGCTGGCGGTCGTCGCCAAGGCGACGGCGAAGGACGTCGACACGGCCGTCCGCGCGGCCCGCCAGGCGCAGCGCCGGCGCTGGGGCAACCTGAGCGGCAAGGAGCGCGCGAAATACCTCTTCCGGATCGCGCGGATCCTCCAGGAGCGCTCGCGCGAGTTCGCGGTGCTGGAGTCGATGGACTCCGGCAAGCCGATCAAGGAGTCGCGGGACGTCGACGTGCCGCTCGCGGCGGCCCATTTCTGGTACTACGCGGGCTGGGCGGACAAGCTCGACTATGCGTTCCCGGGCCGGGTCGCGAAGCCGCTCGGCGTGGCGGCGCAGGTGATCCCCTGGAACTTCCCGCTGCTGATGCTCGCGTGGAAGATCGCCCCTGCCCTCGCCGCCGGCAACACCGTCGTGCTGAAGCCCGCCTCGACGACGCCGCTGTCCGCCCTGCTCTTCGCCGAGGTCTGCCGTCAGGCGGACCTTCCGCCGGGTGTCGTGAACATCATCCCGGGCCCCGGCGAGATCGGGATGGCCCTGATCACGCATCCGGACGTCGACAAGGTCGCCTTCACCGGCTCCACCGAGATCGGACGACGGATCTTCCAGGGCGTCGCCGGGACGGACAAGGCACTGACGCTCGAGCTCGGTGGCAAGGCGGCG
>JBPYEM010000038.1:0-2846 GCA_051985205.1 Candidatus Limnocylindrales bacterium
GTCCGCCTGCAGATGAAGCTCGGCGTCATCGCCGAGCAGGACCGAGCTTCCGACTCGCCCGATACCGTCGTCATCGTCGAGCCGACGATCGGGGCGATCGCGCGCTCCAAGGGTCACCTGTACCTGATCGTCACGTCGACGATCGCGTCCGCGAAGGCCCAGGAGGCGACGCAGCTTGCGGCGGAGACGATCCGCGGCGAGTACTACTACGACGAGTCTGCCGGCATCCGGGTCTGCATCGAGAAGGCGATCGCCTCGGCGAACAAGCGGCTCGGCCATCAGCGCGACCGGCTCGGCCTCCACGGGACGGACGAGGACGGGCCGATCGGGATCGGCATCGCCGTCGTCCGCGGCAACGAGCTGTATGTCGCGACGATCGGTCCGGCGGAGGCCTACCTGATCCGGCAGGCGCGCCTCTCGACGTTGCCCGACCCCCACCGCGAGCGCGGCCTCCCGACGAGCGAGCTGGAGCCGGACGTCTGGCGCGGCGACATCTCGGTCGGCGACTCGCTGGTCCTCGTCACGCCGAACGTGATGAGCCGCCTCGGTCCGGACGAGCTGAAGGACGCGATGGTCACGCTCCATCCGCAGCCCGCGATGGAGCATCTCCACCACCGGTTCCTGGCCGCCGACGGCGCCGGCAGCGACGCGATGATCGCCTTCGAGGCGACCGAGGTGGCGTCGACCCACCGGGCCCGGACCCTGGTCCCCGTCCGGCCGGCAGAGCCCCTGGCCGGAGCGCCGGATCGGTCGCCGATCCCGCTGGCGGACAACGTGAGCGGCGGCGTCGCCGCCGTCCAGGCATCGGCCGCTCGCGCGCGGACGGCGGCCGGCGGCGTGTTCGCCGGCCTCGTCGCCCGCCTCCAGGAGCTGATGCCGCGGCGACGGACGGCCTACCGGCGGGTGACGCCGGCGGCGACGAAACGCGAGATGCAGCGCCGGGCGGCGGTCGCCGTCCTGGCCTTCGTCGTGGTTCTCGGCGGGCTGGTGGGGATCGTCTATACGATCGGCGGCCAGGGCACGAGCGGGACCAATCCGCTGGCCTCCGTCACGTCCGCCGAGGCGGCCTTGCGGATCGTCCGGACGAACCTCGGCGAGGTGTTCGCCCCCGGCGTCGACCTCGTCGAGGGCGACCCGGCCAAGGCGATGCACCTCCTGACGGATGCCTACAAGGCCGTCCAGGATGCGAAGGCCGCCAGCGTGCCCGCCGCGACGCTGGATCCGCTTCGGGCAAAGGTCGTCGGTGGCCTCGACCGCCTCTATCACGTGGTCCCGATCACGGCCACGCCGATCCTCCAGTTCAAGAACACCGCGAAGGCCACGTTCGACCTCCGGTCCATGGTCCTCGGGCCGGATGGGATGCCGTACGTCCTCGACAAAGGCACAGCCACGGTCTACCGGATCGATGTCCGGGCGAAGAAGGCCGAGGTCGTCTTCCGGGCGAAGACCAAGGCCGCCGGCGCGACGGAGGGGAATCCGCGGCTGATCACCACCGGTGCGAGGGACCTGCTGATCGTCGACGACAAGAGCGTCGTCTGGCGGTGGCGGGCGAAGGACTCCAACGGCGGCGGCACGATCGTCCGCCCGATCGTCACCGGGGCTGCCGGCTGGGGCGACGACATCCTGGCGATCGACACCTTCGTCCGGAACCCGAGCGCCGGGCTCTACAACCTGTACCTGATCGACCCGTCGAAGCAGAACATCCAGTACTACACCGCGGCCAGCGATGGCAGCGGCTTTCCTGTCGCCCCGCAGAAGTGGCTGTCGGTGGATCGCGACGTCTCGAAGATGACCGACCTCCTGATCGACGGCGACCTCTACGTCTGCGATGCGGGCACGATCGTCCGCTACGTCGGGGGCACGGCCACCGGCTGGACGGTCCAGCCCGCCGGCTACACGAACGACACCCCGGAGGGCGACACGCTCCTCCGGTCGGCGCCGACCTACGTCCGCGTCGCCTCGCCGACGAAGAAGGGCAGCGGGCTGCTCTACGCCTGGGATCGGCAGAACGCGCGGATCGTCGCCTTCGACAAGGTGAAGGGCACCTATGACGAGCAATACCGGCTGACCGGCTCGAGCACGGCGCTGGCGGATGTGCGTGGCATGTACATCGTGCCGGGCGCTGGCCCGGACGCGCCGGCGACCGTCGTCTGGTCGACCAAGGACACCGTCTACTCCGCGCTCCTCGAGGCGACGCCGACCGCCCCGGCGCCGGGCGCCTCCGGATCGCCGAGTCCGTCCGGCGCGGCCTCGTCGCGACCCTCAGGAGCGCCCGCAGCATCCGCGTCCGCCAAGCCCTGACGTGATCCCGCTCCGCGACGCGAACCCGACGCGGCGGCGGCCGGTCGTGACCGTCGGGCTGATCGCGCTGTGCGTCGTCGCGTTCGCCTACGAGCTCGGCGTCCAGGCGGACGGCGGCGATGCGGCGCTGGACCGGCTGTTCCGCGACTGGGCCCTCGTCCCGCGGGAGCTGACGAATGCTCTCGGTGGGGCCGGCGCGTCAGGGACGCTCGCCCGCGAGCTCGGCACGGTCGTGACGAGCATGTTCCTGCACGGCGGCTGGATCCACCTGATCGGGAACATGCTGTACCTGTGGATCTTCGGCAACAACGTCGAGGATCGGCTCGGCCGCGTCGGCTTCCTGCTCTTCTACCTGTTCGGCGGTGCCGTGGCGGCGGCGACCCAGGTGCTGATCGATCCCGTGTCGACCACGCCCATCCTCGGCGCATCGGGCGCGATCGCCGCGGTCCTGGGCACGTATGTCGTCCTGTACCCGCGGGCCCGCGTGTTGTCGCTCGTGTTCCTCGGCTTCTTCTACCAGCTGCTCCAGGTCCCGGCGATCATCG
>JBPYEM010000039.1:0-4474 GCA_051985205.1 Candidatus Limnocylindrales bacterium
GGAGGGCGTCGACGTCGGCCGGCTCACGAGCAGGCCGGGCACTCGAACGCAGGTCGCGTTCTTCGAGGTCTGGCCGCCCGACACGTTTCCGGTGACCTTCTACCGATCCGACCCTGCGCCGGCGACGCTGGCAAGTCTCGACGACCTCATCAGCCCGACGGTGGGATCGCCGATGGCGATCGTCTCCGGAGCACTCCTCGCGCGCGACCCCGCGCGATCCGCGGTGCTCCACGCGATGGAACGGCGCGCCCTCCGCCGCGACGAGGCGCACCACTGGACCGTCCTCGACGTCGACTGGCGGCCGACGCTGTGGACGTCGCCATCCGACGCGCCCGCGCTCGTGAGATCGGCCGCGCGGACCGCGGACATCGTCATCGCTGGCGACGACGAGCTCACCGCATGCGATCTCACGGCGCGGGACCTCCTCGCGCTCGGCGTGCGGCTGGTCGCGGTGAAGCACGGCAGCGCGGGCAGCGCCGTCGTCAGCCATGCGGGGTCATCCGACGTCGAGGGGATCGCCGTGGACGTCGTCTGCGGCCTCGGCGCCGGGGACGCGTTTGCGGCGGCGTTCTGTGCGTCGATCCTGGCCGGTCAGCCCGCGGCGACGGCGCTCGCGCGGGCGAACGCCGCGGGCGCGATCGTTGCGTCCCGGCTGATGTGCAGCGCGGCGATGCCCAAGGCGGCCGAGATCGATGACCTGCTTGGGCGATCATCGGCGGGTCCAGGACGACCAGAGGCGGAGGCGCTCGCGTGACCGAGGAGCGGGACGAGTTCGGAGTCGTGATCCATGGGGCCAAGCTGCCGATGCGGGTGCCGTCTGAGGAGCTCCACCTCCGGCCCGGACCGAACGGTGGTGACGTGTCGACCGACCCCCAACGTGCCGGCTGGCGGTACCTGTCGTTCCGAGCGGTCTCCCTGGGCGAGGGCGAGACGCTCGCGCTCGACCGGCCGGACGAGGAGGCCGCCATCGTCACGATCCGGGGCGGCGGTGCCGACATCCAGGTCGATGGCGGCCGAACCCTGCGGCTCGCGGGCCGGCCGTCGGTCTTCGACGGGCTGCCCTGGACGGGCTACCTGCCACGCGCCGGCGGCGCGACCGTCGTCGGGCGACCACTGCCCGGGATGCGAGCCGTCATCGCGATCGCCCAGGCGCCCCGGACCGGTCGGCCGGGCGTTTCGGAGACGCCGATCGTCGTCGCGCCGACGGACGTCGAGATCGAGATCCGCGGGAAGGGCAATGCGACCCGGCAGGTCAACAACATGATCATGCCGACGTTCCCGGCAGACCGGCTGCTCGTCTGCGAGGTCTACACGCCGTCCGGCAACTGGTCCGGCTGGCCGCCGCACAAGCACGATGTCGACGACCCGCCGCGCGAGGCCGTGCTCGAGGAGACCTACTTCTACCAGCTCCGGCGACCGGAGGGCTGGGCGATCATGCGGGTCTACCACCGCGACGGATCCCGGGATCGGATCATGGAGGTCCGGGATGGCGACCTCGTGGTCGTCGACCAGGGATACCACCCGTTCGCCGCGACGCAGGGCTACGACGCGTACTACCTCAACGTCCTGGCCGGCGATCGCCGGACGATGGCGAACACGGACGACCCAGACCTCGCCTGGGTTCGGACGCTCTGGCCGTCGATGGAGCCGGACCCGCGGCTGCCGCTCGTCCGCCCGTGACGACGGACGCGGCGGCTGATCCTGCCGCGGGGCGGCGCGCCCGGCTGCTGCGGCTCGCCGACGAGCGCGGAATCGTGGCCGGTCTCGCCCTCGACCATCGCGACAGCTTCCGATCGTGGCTGCGGAACAGCGGAATCTCGGTCGGCACGGACGACCAGATCCGCGAGATCAAGCTGCGACTGGCGCGCGTCCTGGCGCCGGCGGCCACGGTGATCATGCTCGATGCGGAGCTGGGCCGGCGGGCGTTCGAGGGCGGAGCCGTGCCGACCACGACCGGCCTGATCATGCCGCTCGAGGCGCAGGGCTACGACGCCCGCGGTGATGAGCGGCTCACGACGTTGATGACCGAGTTCACGGCGACCGATGCCGCCCGGCTGGGCGCGGATGCGTGCAAGCTGCTCGTCCCGTACCGCCCGGACGTGTCGGCAATCGCCGACCACCAGGACGCCGTGATCGGCGAAGCGCTCCAGGACGCTCATGCCGTGGGCCTCCCGCTCGTCGTGGAGCCGGTGATCTATCGCCGGTCCGATGACGACGAGGCCGGCTTCGCGACGAGCTATCCGGTGCTCGTGTGCGAGGCCGTCCGACGCATCCGAGCGCTCGGGCCGGATCTGCTGAAGCTGCCATTCCCGGTTGCGTCCGGCAGCGCGGCCGGTGTCACGGACCCGGAGGGCGGGACGGCCGCCTGCCAGGACGTGGATCGCGCGGCGGACGGCGTGCCGTGGGTCCTCCTGGGTGCGGGCGTCGACGCGGCCACGTTCGCCGAGCAGGTCCGGGTCGCGGGTGCGGCCGGGGCGTCGGGGTTCCTCGCCGGACGAGGCATCTGGGGGCCGGCTCTCGACGCCGATGGGGAGGTCGTGGAGGAGCGGGCGTTGGCGACCAGCCGCCCGGCGTTCGACCGGTGCCGAAGGGTCGCCGAGGTCGTCGCGCGGCCGCTGCCAGGGGCGGCCTGACGGCCGCCGCGCAACCGATGCGACTCGTCTTCAACGCGAACTCGACGATGCACCTGCCCGTGCGCATGCACGCGCGGCTCGCTCGCGAGACGGCCTGGGATGGGATCTTCATCCGAGCGGAGCACGTCGACCGATTTCTCGCCGCCGGTCACCGCCCGGACGAGCTGCGTGAGGCGCTCGCACCGCTGTCGCCCGTCAATCTCGGAGCGCTGTTCGACGTCGAGCGGTGGGAGGCCGCTGATCGGCGGGCGATGCTCGAAGAGGCGCGCCGGATCACCCGGCTCGCGGCGACGATCGGGGCGTCCCACATCCAGGTGCTGAGCGGCCCGGTCGTCGTCGGCGGCGCCTACCGGGGACCCGCGTCGCTGTCGACCGCGCAGCTCCGCCGAGCCACGGGCCGTGGGCTGCGGGCGGTCGCGGATCTCGGCATCGACGCGGGCATCCGCTACTACCTCGAGCCCCTTGCGTGGACGCCTCTCGCCCGGCTCGCCGATGCGGTTGCCGCGATCGAAGCGGCGGACCGCGAGAACGTCGGGCTCGTCCTCGACTTCTGGCACCTGTGGCAGGCCGGGACGATGCCCGACGAGGTGGCTTCCCTGGATCCGCGGCTGATCTTCGGCGTGGACGTCGGCGACTCGCTGGGACCTCGCGGAGCCGGCACGTCCGGCGACCAGGCCAGCCGCCGCGTCTGGCCGGGGGAGGGCGAGATCCCGCTTCGCGAGTGGGCCGACGCGATCCGGGCGACCGGCTTCGACGGCTGGTGGGACAACGAGCTCTACAGCGCGTTCCACTGGGAGAGCGATGATCCCTGGGCGATCGCCACGGGCCTGAAGGCCGGCCTCGAGTCGTTGCTCGGCGGCTGACTCGGGGCCGACAAGTCCGTGTTGACCTCCCCTCGGGCCGATGCTACGGTCGAGTGTGCAACCGGTTGCGTCAGGAGAGGGAGCCCACCCGTGCGACCTGCGCCGGCGCTGTGGCCGAGAGCCATCTCCGGGCCCCGCGTCCTGGAGCCAGCGATGGTCTCCGACGCGCCCGACCGGCCGTGAACGAATCGGCGCGGAGCGACTGATGGCGCTGCCCGCCTCGACGGGGCTCCGGCGTCGAGTCCTCTTGCGTGACGTCGCACAGGCGGCCCACGTCTCGAGCTCGACGGCGTCACGCGCCCTCGCGGACGACCCGCGGATCAGCCTCGCGACCCGCCGCTCCGTGCAGGCGGCGGCCGCCGAGCTCCAGTACGTCCCGAACGCGGCGGCTCGGAGCCTGCGGCGGCGCCACACGCTCACCCTGGGCCTGCTGATCCCCAACCTCAGCGACCCGGTTCATGGCCAGATCGCCTCCGGTTTCGAGGAGACCGCGAGCCAGGCCGGCTTCTGCGTGATCATGGTTGCCGGTGAGGACGAGCCGGCCCGGGAGCGCGTCGCGCTGAAGGTCTTCGCCGAGCACGGCGCGGACGCGGTCGCCATCGTCTCGGCGGCGATCTCACCGCGAGAGGCGCGGGAGCGGGTCGATCCCGCCCGTCTCGTCCTCGTCCAGCCCGACCACCGCTCCCTCCCGCGACGAACCGGGGCGACGACGCCCGGCGTGATCCTCACGGATGATGAATCCGGCGTGCGGGCGGCGGTGGGGCACCTCATCGACTGTGGCTATCGCCGGATCGCCTACGTCGAGGGCGAGGAGGGACCCGCGAACGACGTCCGGGCGGCGTCGGCCGCGTCGGCGCTCCGCGACCGCGGCGTCCGGGCTGGCCTCCGCCGGTTCTCCGCGGCGAGCGACGCGTGGCGGGCGCCGACGGCCCTCGCCGACGAGATCCGGGCGGACCTGCCTGACGCGCTGGTCTGCTA
>JBPYEM010000040.1:0-3851 GCA_051985205.1 Candidatus Limnocylindrales bacterium
GCCGAAGGCATAGACGCCATAGGCGCCGACCGCGCGGGCGATGTCCGGGTTGCGGCTCGTGGTCCGGAAGGTCCGGAGCGAGCGCCGGATGGCCGCCGCGACGCCGTCCACGGAACGGCCGGACGCCGCGTGCTCGGGAGCGTGGGCTGCGTCGAGCTCGGGGACTGCGGCCATCAGGCGGAAGGATGACAGACCGACCTTCCGCGAACGAGAGCCGATTCGTGCAGCGATCTGTCGTGGGCGGCCGTCAGCCGGCACGCTCGCAGCGAGCGAGGGTCAGGTCCCGGGCGAGGTCCGAGGCCAGGCGCGGTCACGGAGGCCGGCGACGATGGGAGCGAGCAGGACCGACGGTGCGAGCTCGAGAAAGACGACGATCCCCGCCTCGAAGGAGCGACCTCGGCCGTCGGCGTAGACGGTCACCGCGACCCATGTCGACCACTCCCCGATCGCGAACAGGAGGTACGCGGCCTCCACCCGACGGAGAAGCGGCTCGCGAAGACGGCGGCGAGGACCGGGAGGCGGCTGGTCATCCGCTCCGCCCCATCGACGGGGCGGACGTCATCCGTCTCGGTCGAGCCGGCCCGGGCGGAGCAGGAGCCAGGTCAGGCGATGGCGGAACCGTCGCGGATGGTCGGGCGGGTCGACGGTCCGTGGATGGAGCTCGAGAACGGCCGGTCCGAGCACGCCCTCGAGGCCGGCGCTGAGGCGACGCGCAAGGTCGAGCTCTGCCCGGGTGTCCGGTTCGGGACGAACGCCGTCCCAGTCCGGGCCGAGGAGCGCGGCCACGGACGTCGGCGGCAGGACCCGTGACGCCATCCGCCGGCCGAGGTAGAGCTCCTCCGTGCCCGCCATCGCGAAGGGCACGATGGGCGCGCCGGTGCGGAGCGCGATCACCGCCCAGCCGACGCGAAAGGGGCCGATGCGTCCCGACGGCCCGCTCACGGTCCCCTCCGGCATCTGGGCGAAGACGCCGCCGTTCGCGATCACGGCCTTCGCGGAGGCGACATGGGGGCCGGCACCGATGCCGCCCCGCCAGACGGGCAGCAGCCCGCCGAGTCGATGGACGAGCGCCTCGCGCCAGCGGGTCGTGAAGGTGGATGGCGCGCTGCCGAGGAACCAGACTCGCGGCTCGACCGGCAACGCATGGATGACGAGGAACGGGTCCATCCAGCCGCGATGCGCAGCGCCCACGAGGAGGTAGCCGCCGTCGCCGGGCACGTTCTCCTTGCCGGAGGTCTCGATCCGGAACCGGAAGACCCCGAACAGGACGGCCCTCGCGAACAGACGGACCAGACGGTAGAGAATCGAGGCCTTCGCCTCGGGCGTGCGGCCGAGCCAGTCCAGACCCTCGACGGCTCCGCCCCGAGCGTCCGCGAGTGCCTGCGGTGACAGCCGGCCCGGCGGTGGGCGATGCCGCCTCGGTGGAGCCGGCTCCGCGGACGAGGTCACGTCAGCCTGACGTCGGAGATCGTTCGCCGTTACCGCGATCCGTGTCGTCGCCCTCGGTCACTTCGGCGATCGCCGCGTCGACGCCGCCGGACGGCTCCGACGCGCTGCCGAGCTCCTGGTCGGGCTCCGCGTCGGGCTCGTCGTCGCGGTCGTCGCGGTCGTCGCGGTCGTTGCGCGCGTCGCGCTCATCGTCGAGGTCGTCGTCGACGTCGCCGCCGTCCGAATGTCCCTCGTCGGACCAGAAGGAGTCCTCGTCCTCCTCGGCGGTCGGTGCCCGGTCCGGCAACAGCTCCGCCGCCGTCTCGGCGGGTCGACCCGGTCCGTGCCGGTACCACAGCCCGATGAGGCCGACGACGATGAACCCGGAGGTCACGATCTGGGCCATCGGGATGCCGAAGAACGTCCAGTTGTCGTGGCGGAACGTCTCGAGCACGAACCGGGTGAGGCCGTACCAGATCAGGAAGATGAACAGCAGGTCGCCGGGGACGAGGCGTGACGACCACCGACGGGCCAGCCAGATCAGGGCGAGCGCTCCGAGCAGCCCGGACAGCGACTCGTACAGGAAGAGTGGCTGGAAGTGGGTTCCGTCCGGATAGAGCGTGCAGGGGAAGTCCGGGATCCGGTGGGCACAGTCGATGCGGATCCCCCACGGCAGCGTCGTCGGCGGGCCGTACAGCTCCTGGTTGAAGAAGTTGCCCCACCGGCCGATCGCCTGCATGACGAACAGGCCGGGGGCGACCACGTCGGCCCACTGGGCGATCGGCTGGTGGACGCGGCGGGCGTAGACGATCCCGGCGATCGACCCCGTGATGATCCCGCCCGGGACGCCGAGACCCGTGAAGCCGGCGAACGTGTAGGTCCCATCGGGCTGGCGCGCGAGCGGCAGGATCGCGGTGATCGGGTCGTTCTGATAGAGGTGCCACTGGTCGATCACGTGGTACAGCCGACCGCCGACCAGCGCCGCGACCGCGACGACGATCATGCCGGTCCCGATCAGGGACGCGTCGAGGCCCCGGAACCGCGCCTCGCGGGTGACGACGACATAGACGGCGGCCAGCCCGACCGCGTAGGCGATCCCATACCAGTAGATCGGGAAGCCAAAGAGGCGGAGGAAGACGGGATCCGGGGTGACGTCGATCATGGCTGCCGAGTGTAGGGCGGCGTCCGGGCCGCCCGCGCGGCCTTGCCTGTACTCTCCGGTCGTGAACGCCGAGTTCAACTGGTGGCTGCTGATCGTCGGGCTGGTGATCGGGGCGGGTCTCGTGTGGCTCATCCTCGCCGACGGATCACGGCGCGAGGCCGACCTCGCCGCCCGCGAGCGAGCGTCCGAGGCTCGCTGGATCGCGGACGAGCTCCGGCGCGCGGGGCATCGGATCGACGACGACGATGTCGCGGACGTCCTCGACCTCCACGCGGTCTACCTGTCGGCGCCACCACCGGACGAGCCGGAGGACGACGTCGAGCCGGTGGTCGCTCGCCCCCAGACCTCCGCGGCACCGTCCATTGGCTGGCAATCGGTCGAGGGAGCCGCGCCAGGTCCGACGGCGACCGGTATCCGGACGACCGACGAGCTGACGTCCGAAGGAAGAACGTCCGAAGGAAGAACGGCCGAAGGAAGAACGGCCGAAGGAAGAACGGCCGAGGAGAGGCCGGCCGACGGGCCGGTAACGGACTGGTCGACCGCCGGCCGTGGTCAGACCGAACGACCGCGGTCAGACGGCCGCGATCAACCCTCGCCCTCGAGGACCGGCTGACCGACCGATCCGGGCGCGACGTCGACAAGCGACACGCCGAAGTGGGCGTTCGCGGGCAGGTCCCGGACCTGGGCGACCGGCCCGACCCAGTAGGCGAGATCGCCACCGAAGAACATCTTGCCGATCGGCTGGCGCGTGCCGCCGACCTCGACCCAGCAGCGGTACTCCTGCCCTGCCGGCGGATAGGCGAGCGCGTCGGCGACGACCACCACTTCCATGGCCGACGGCGAGACGACCACGGTGCCGGTGGCGTCCGATCCATTCGTGGCCGCAAGTGCGACGCGGCGGACATCCGGCTGGGCGTCCACTCGCAGGGTCCAGCGGGCGACGTCGCCCAGAGCCTCGATCTCCGCCGCCTGCTGCCGAGCCTGGCCGTCCCGGCTCGACGAGACGAGCGCACCTGTTCCGGCGACGGCGACGATCAACGCCGCCGCGAGCGCGGCGAGCCAGCGCATGGATCCCGACCGCGGGCGAGCGATGGGCAGTGGCGCCGGCTCTGCCGCCGGCGTTGCCGCGCTGGTGGACGTCGCAGCCGGCGCGGTATCCGTCATCGCATCGCGAGCCGCGGCGCCACGCGGACGGCCGACGGCGGCGACGTAGGCAAGCGTCCGTTCACGGAGCTCGGGCGGCGGGACAGCGCGGACGACC
>JBPYEM010000041.1:0-5576 GCA_051985205.1 Candidatus Limnocylindrales bacterium
GACGCAGTTCGGCGGAAAGACCCTGACCATCGAGCCCGGCAAGCTTGCCCGGCTCGCGGGTGGCTCCGTCACGGTTCGCTACGGCGACACCATGGTGCTCGGCACCGCCAACCGGTCGGATCCGCGGCCAGGCCTCGACTTCTTTCCGCTCACCGTCGACTTCGAGGAGCGGATGTACGCGGCCGGCAAGATCCCGGGCGGCTTCATCAAGCGGGAGGCCCGCCCGTCGGAGGCGGCGATCCTCGCCGCCCGTCTCACGGACCGACCGATCCGGCCGCTCTTCCCGGACGGCTACAAGGACGACGTCCAGATCGTGATCACGGTCCTCTCGACGGACCAGGAGAACGACCCCGACGTGCTCGGCACGGTCGCGGCATCCGCGGCGCTCACGATCAGCGAGATCCCGTTCCTCGGCCCGATCGGCGCGGTCCGCGTCGGCCGGATCGACGGCGAGTTCGTCGTCAACCCGACCTACAGTCAGCTCGAGGAGTCGGAGCTGGACCTCGTCGTGTCCGGCACCCGAGACGCCATCATGATGGTCGAGGCGGGCGCCAAGCTCCTGCCCGAGGACGTCATGGCCGAGGCCATCCTCTTCGGCCACCGCTCGATCCAGCCGCTGATCGACCTCCAGGAGCAGCTCCGCGAGGCCGTCGGCAAGCCGAAGAAGCTGCCGTACCTGGAGCCGGGCACGGACTCCGTGCTCGACTTCGTCGAGGCCGTCGACGCGAAGCGCGACTTCGTCGTCGTCGACGTCGAGACGACCGGCACGGACCCGAAGCTCGCCGACCTGCTCGAGATCGCCGCCGTCCGGGTGAAGGGTGGCAAGGTCGCCGACAGCTGGTCGACGCTCGTCAAGCCGAGCCAGCCGATCCTGGGGCATCAGATCCACGGCATCACGGACAAGGACGTCGCCAAGGCCCCGTCGGCCGAGGAGGCCGCTCGGCAGGCGCTCGCCTGGATCGGCGACAGCCTGGTCGTCGGCCACAACGTCGGCTTCGACCTCGGGTTCCTCGAGGAGGCGCTCGGTGACGGGACGCGGATGCAGCCCGGCACGTACTTCGACACCCTGACGATCGCCCGCGACGGCTATCCGGACCTGACGAACTACAAGCTCGACACGCTCGCCCAGTTCTTCGGGATCGACCTCGCCCAGAACCATCGAGCCGGTCCGGACGCCGAGGCGACCGCCAACCTGCTCGTCACGTTCGCCAACGAGCTGCCCGGTCGGATCGCCCGCCTCAAGGACGACATCGCCGACTCGATCCGGGCCAACCGGACCTCGAAGGATGAGGCGAAGGCGAAGCTCGAGACGGCACGCCGAAACGCCCGGGTGTCCAAGGCGCTCTTCGGGCTCGTGCACAAGAAGACCGTCCGGAAGCTCGTCCTCGACGAGGGCGTCCGGATGGACGGCCGATCCGTGACGGAGCTCCGGCCGATCAGCGTGGAGGTGGGCCTCGTCCCGCGCGCCCACGGCTCCGGTCTGTTCACCCGCGGCGACACGCAGGCGCTGTCGATCGCGACCCTCGGGTCGTCCTCGGACGTCCAGCGGATCGACACGATCAGCCCGCGGACCGAGAAGCGCTATATCCACCACTACAACATGCCGCCGTACAGCACCGGCGAGAACAAGCCGATGCGCGGCCCCGGCCGGCGCGAGATCGGCCACGGCAACCTCGCCGAGCGAGCGCTGGTCCCCGTCCTCCCGGACCAGGACGAGTTCCCGTACGTCATCCGCGTCGTCTCCGAGTGCGTCACGTCCAACGGCTCGACGTCGATGGCGTCGACCTGCGGCTCGACCCTCGCCCTCATGGATGCCGGTGTGCCGATCAAGGCGCCGGTCGCCGGCGCGGCGATGGGCCTGATGTCCGAGCCGGACGGCCGCTTCGCGGTCTTGACGGACATCCTCGGCAAGGAGGACGCGTTCGGTGACATGGACTTCAAGGTCACCGGGACGCGGGACGGGATCACCGCCCTCCAGATGGACATCAAGGTCCAGGGCATCAACGAGGCGATCATCCGCGGCGGTCTGAAGCAGGCGCTCGACGCGCGGCTGACGATCCTCGACAAGATGACCGACGTCCTGCCCGAGGCTCGCGGCCAGATGAGCGACTTTGCGCCGCGGATCACGACGATCAAGATCAACCCGGAGAAGATCCGCGACATCATCGGCAAGGGCGGCTCCATGATCCGCAAGATCCAGGAGGAAACCCAGACCGAGATCAACGTCGAGGACGATGGCTCCGTCGAGATCGCGGCCGTCTCCGGCGAGAACGCCCGGAAGGCGATCCAGTGGATCGAGAGCCTGACGCGTGAGGTCGAGGTCGGCGGACTCTACCTCGGCAAGGTCACCCGGATCATGGGCTTCGGCGCCTTCGTCGAGATCCTGCCCGGCAAGGAGGGTCTCGTCCGGATCGGCGAGCTCGCCGACTACCACGTGCCGACCGTCGAGGACGTCGTGTCCGTCGGCGACGAGGTCATGGTCGTCGTCACCGAGATCGACCGCCAGGGACGAGTCAACCTGTCCAGGAAAGCCGCGATGCAGCGGCATCTTGCGAAAGAGCCGGTTGCCGTCGAGTAATCCGTCGGTCCGACGACCGGAGAACGGGCTGAAGCCTCTCCGAGGTCGGAGGCGAAGCTCCGCGACGCCATCCGCCCGAGGATTGCAGCGGCATCTTGCGAAAGAGCCGGTTGCCGTCGAGTAGTCGGCGGCGGCGCCTCGCCAAGGAGCCCATCGCAGTCGAGTAATCTTCGCGATCTCGTGACCACGAACGATCCGAGCGCCGGTCGAGAGGCCGGCGTTCGCGTTTCCAGCGACCCGGCGGATCTGGACCTCGACTGGGTGTTCCAGGCCCTGTCCGAGCGCGCGTACTGGGCACTCGGCCGGTCGCGTGACCAGGTCGAGCGGTCGATCCGGAACTCGCTCGTTTTCGGGGCGTACCTCGGTGACGACCGTCAGGTCGGGATCGCGCGCGTGATCACGGACGAGGCGACGTTCGCCTGGATCTGCGACGTGTTCGTCGACGAGTCCGTCCGGGGGCAGGGCACCGGCCAGGCGCTGATGGCCGCGATCGTCGCGGATCCGCGTCTGCAGGGCCTCCGCCGGATGGTGCTCGCCACCCGCGACGCGGAGACGCTCTACGCGCGCTTCGGCTTCGAGCCGTTGCGCAACTCCGCTCGTTGGATGGAGCGACGCCAGCCGGACGACCGGGCCTGAGGACCGGTCCGGACCGGCCGGGGGCCGCTGATATACTCGCCGGGTGCCCTGCCAGCGACCGTGACTGCGGAGCCATGCCCGACATGACACGCCAGAACCTCACCGTCGCGGTCGTCGGCGCCACCGGCGCCGTCGGGCGGACGATGATCCAGGTCCTTCTCGAGCGGGAGTTCCCCGTGGGCGAGCTCCGGCTCCTCGCGTCGGAGCGATCGGCCGGGAAGACCCTGTCCATCGACGGGGCGACCCACGACATCGGTCTCGCGAACGGGGACGCGTTCGACGGGGTCGACATCGCCCTGTTCTCGGCCGGCGGCGACGCCTCCCGTGAGCTGGCGCCGCTCGCTGCCGCTCGCGGCACGACCGTGATCGACAACAGCTCGACATGGCGGATGGATCCCACGATCCCGCTCGTGGTGAGTCAGGTGAACGCGGCCGACCTCGAAGGTCACCCGGGCATCATCGCCAACCCCAACTGCTCGACGATGCAGCTCGTCCCTGTGCTGATGCCGCTCCGCGACACGGTCGGACTGGAGCGGGTCGTCGTCGACACCTACCAGGCGGTGTCCGGGACCGGTGGCAAGGCCATCCGCGAGCTCGAGGGCCAGGTTCGCGCCTATGTCGCCGGCACCCCGCGGGACGTCTCGGTCTACCCCCACCAGATCGCCTTCAATGCGCTGCCGCAGGTCGACGTCTTCCTCGACAACGGCTACACGAAGGAAGAGATGAAGCTCGTCAACGAGAGTCGCAAGATCCTCCATCTCCCGGACCTGCGAGTCTCGTGCACCGCCGTCCGGATCCCGGTCTTCGTCGCGCATTCCGAGGCGGTCCACGTGGAGACGCGCGAGCCGATCGACCCGGACCGGGCGCGCGACCTGTTCGCGACGGTCCCGGGCGTGATCGTCCAGGACGATCCCTCGACCTCCACGTACCCGCTCGCAACCCAGGCCGCCGGCAGCGACGACGTCTACGTCGGTCGCGTTCGCCAGGACGCCTCGATCGACGGCGGCCGCGGTCTCGCCTTCTGGGTCGTCTCGGACAACCTTCGCAAGGGCGCCGCGACGAATGCCGTCCAGCTGGCCGAGATCCTCGTCGAGCGGGGCTGGATCCGGAGCGCGACCGCCCGCGGCGCCACGCCGTACCGAGCCGAGGGAGCGGCGATCGAGGCGCGTGCGTGACGGCGACCACGGTCGGCCGGTGACGTCCGCGGAGCGAGGGGCGGCTCTCGACGCGATCGCCTCAGAGGTTCGAGCGTGCCAGGGATGTCGGCTGGCCGCGACGCGGACGCGGGCCGTGCCGGGGGAAGGGAGCGCCGACACGGAGGTCGTCTTCGTCGGCGAGGGCCCGGGCTACCACGAGGACCAGCAGGGGCGGCCGTTCGTCGGTCGTGCCGGGGAGCTGCTGAACAAGCTGCTCGGCTCCGTCGAGTGGCCCCGCGGCGACGTCTTCATCACGAACATCGTGAAGTGCCGGCCGCCGGACAACCGCGACCCGGAGCCCGACGAGATCGCCGCCTGCGCGCCCTTCCTGCGTCGTCAGCTGGAGGTCCTCGACCCCGCACTGGTCGTCACGCTCGGTCGCCATTCGATGGGCCGCTTCCTGCCCGGTGCCCGGATCTCCGGGGTGCATGGGACGACCGCGCGGGTCGACCCGGAGACCGGTGCCCGGGACGCCACCGTCCTTGCGATGTACCACCCGGCGGCGGCGCTCCGGACGCCCGCGATCGAGAAGGAGAGCTACGCCGACATCGGCCACGCGCCGCGGGCCCTGCTCGAATCGCGGGCGCGGCGGGCGGCCGCGGCCACGCCGGAGACGCCCGTCGCCATCGCGGGTGGCGAGCTGGCGGCGGTCGGCGAGCCGGCTGCGGTCGGCGCTCCGGAGATCGCGGACGCTGGGGAGATGACGCTGTCCGACCGCGGCGTCGTCCCGGCCTCCGTTCCGTCCCCCGCCGCGGACCTCACGATCTTCTGAATCCAACCGAACCGAACGAAAGAGAACGAACCCACCTGATGCCCAACCCCCAGCCGGTCCTCCGGATCATCCCGCTCGGCGGCGTCGGCGAGATCGGCAAGAACATGTACGTCTTCGAGTACGGCGACGACATCGTCGTGATCGACTGCGGCCTGATGTTCCCGGACGAAGAGATGTTCGGGATCGATCTCGTCGTCCCCGACATCACCTACCTGAAGGAACGCAAGGCGAACGTCCGGGCGTTCCTCATCACCCACGCTCACGAGGATCACGTCGGCGGCCTGCCGTACGTCCTCCCGGACTTCCCGGGCGTCCCGGTTTACGCCTCGACGCTCGCCCGTGGCCTGCTCGGTAACAAGATCAAGGAGCACAAGCTCCACAACAACCCGCTCGT
>JBPYEM010000042.1:0-4953 GCA_051985205.1 Candidatus Limnocylindrales bacterium
GGGCGCCGGGGCTACACTCGCCGCGTGATCCCCGGACGAACGCGGCGACCCGTCATTGCCGCGGCCTTCGCAGCCGCCCTGTGGCTCCTCTCGATCGCCCCTGCAGCGTTCGCCCACGCAGAGCTCGCCACGATGAGCCCGGCCGACAAATCGACCGTGCCCGCGCCGACCGCGATCATCGCCACGTTCACCGAGAACCTGAACCCATCCGCGAGCAACCTCGTCCTCCTCGACTCAAGCGGCAAGGTCGTCGCCCAGGGCGGAACCGTCGACGCGACGAACCTGAAGAAGATGACCCTCGACCTTGCGTCGACAGCGCTCGCGCCGGGCGCCTACACGATCCGTTGGACATCGAAGTCGGCGGACGACGGAGATATCGCGCGGAACACGACGACGTTCACGGTGGGCGCCGTCGCGGCGTCCGCGAGCGTCACGGCCTCCGCATCGGCGAGCGCGTCTGCCGCGCCATCGTCGTCGGCGGCTGCTTCGGCCGAGCCCTCGCCGTCACCCAGCGGTGGGACGAGCGCGCCGACGAGCTCGGCGAGCGATGCGCTGATCCCGATCGTCGTGGTCCTCGTCGTCCTCGTGATGCTCGGGCTGTGGCTCCTCCGCGGCCGGAGCCGTCGCGCCGGCTGAGGTCCGTGGCATGACCGTCCCGCGACTCCGCCCATCGCTCGTCGTCGCTCCGGCGGTCGCCCTCCTGATCCTCGCGGGCCCTGCCGTGGCCCTCGCCCACACCCTCAGCAACACCTACCAGAGCCGACTGCCACTGGTCGTGTACCTGGCCGGCGCCGCCATCGCCGTCGGCCTCTCGTTCGCCTTCCTGCTCGTCGCCGACGTCCGGGCGGATCCGCCGGTGGTCGGGGACGGCCGCGTGCCGCCGGCGTGGCTGCGGAACGGACTGCGCGCGATCGGACTCATCGCGTGGGTCTGGGTCGTCGCCCAGGGGATCGCCGGCGGAACGAGCGCGGCGGACGTCACGACGCTCTTCCTCTGGGTCTACGGCTGGGTCGGCGTGGCGTTCCTGTCCGCGTTCGTGGGTCCCGTCTGGCACTGGCTCGACCCGTTCACGACGATCCACGACCTCGGTGCCGCGCTCCTCCGTCGACTCGGTGTCCAGGGCTGGGAGATCGCCGAGTATCCGGCGGTCCTCGGTCGGTGGCCGGCGCTCGTCGGCTTCGTCTTCTTCGTCTGGCTGGAGCTCGTCGGCAACGGCGCGGGACCGCGGTCCCTGTTCATCGTGATGGTCGGCTATACCGCCTTCACGCTCGCGATGATGGCCCAGTTCGGCCGCGACGAGTGGCGCCGTGACGGGGAGACGTTCCACGTCTGGTTCGGCCTGCTCGGCCGGATCGCGCCGTTCGGGTTCGCCGGCGATTCGGCCGACGACCGCGTTGCCCGCCGGCCGTTCGGCTCCGGGCGCCTCCTCGGCGGCTGGCGCTTCGAGGACGTCGTGCTCGTCGGCCTGGGGACGGCGTCGATCCTCTTCGACGGGCTCTCCCAGACGCAGCCCTGGTTCGAGATCTTCGGCGCGCCCGACGTCGCCATCAAGACCCTCCAGCTCTTCGGCTTCCTCGGGGTGCTGACCTTGGCCGCCGTCCTCGTGTCACGGCTGGTCGGCGTCCCGGCCACGGCGGCCGGTCTCGTTCCGATCGCCGCGGGCTACCTCGTCGCCCACTACTTCACGTACCTGCTCATCGACGGCCAGCGGATCGTCGTCGCCCTGGCGGACCCGTTGCAGCAGGGGTGGGACATCGGCAACCTCGGGTTCGCCTTCTTCGAGCCGTCGTCTGCCTGGCTCCCGCCTGGGTTCGTCTGGACGATCCAACTCGGTGCGGTCGTCGGCGGCCACATGCTCGGCGCGTGGGCCGGCCACGTCGTGGCGGCGCGCGAGATGGGTGCGGCGCGGCGAGGATCGAAGGCCGCGCGGCCGCGCACCGAGACCGCTCGAGCCGGCGGCGATCACCGCCGCCGCCAGATCCCCCTCGCGGTGATCATGGTCGCGCTCACGACGCTCACCCTCTGGTCGCTCGGCCAGGCCCTCGTCGTCGAGGCTCCGGCGACGACCGCGAGCGACTCGACGGGCTTCGGTGCGACACCGTCCGCGAGCGTCCCGCCAGCCGTCCCCGACGAGCCCTCACCCTCCCAGTAGGTCCGGCAGCTCGCGCATCTCGTCGAACACGGTGGTCGCGGGGCCGCTGAGGGCCGAGGCCGGCGTCACCCCGCCGGCGTAGGCGAACGCCCACATCCCGGCCGCCCTTGCCGCGGTGACGCCGTGTCGCGAATCCTCGACGACGGCCGTCCGAGCCGGCTCGACGCCCATGACCGACGCCGCGTGCAGGAACAGATCGGGTGCCGGCTTGCCGTGCTCGACATCGTCGGCGGAGAACAGGCGATCGCCGAAGCGGTCGAGCAGGCCCGTCTTTGCGAGATTCCGCCGGATCTTCGCGAGATCGCCGCTGGACGCGACACAGGTGGCATACCCCGCGGCCTGGATCGCGTCGCTCGCCGCGGCGACGCCGTCGACCGCCCCGAGCTCCTCGGCGAACGCCCGGACGTAGCGATCCGAGAACGCCGTCCACTCGTCGCCAACGTCGCGACCGAGATGGTCCTCGATCTCACGGCGCATCGCCGCTTCGGTCCGGCCGACCCAGCGCTCGACGATCTCCTCGCGGGTGAGCGGCCAGCCGAGCTTCGCGAGGAGCTCCACGTCGAGCCGGATCGACAGGATCTCGCTGTCGACGAGGACGCCATCGCAATCGAAGATCACGAGGTCGAAGCGAGACCTCGATGGCTTTCGATCGCCGCGCGGCACCGCGCTCAGCGGGCGAGGGCGGGCTCGCGCCCCGCGGCTTCGGGCGATCGACCGGGTTCGTTGGCGCCAGCGGCGATCCGTGGTTTGCCAGGCTCCGGCACCCATTCGCCGAGCGACCTCACCTCGGCGAGCCGGGCAACGACCTCGGGGTCGAGCGCCTCGGCCGCCGCGACCGCCGTCTCGATCGCCGTTAGGCAGAGGATCCCCTCCCCCGTCGCGGCGAGCCGGATCTCCGCTGCGTCTCGCACCGCGCCGGAGCGTGGCGTGGGAGTGTTCACCACCAGCCGGACCTCGCCACCGGCGATCAGCTCGAGGATGTCGACATCGGTGGCTGCGTCGCCTCCCGGACCGTCACCGACCGCCGCGCCGAGCTTCGCGACGGCTCGCGCGTCATATCCGGCGGCGGCGAGCGCGGCGCGCGTGCCGGCGGTGGCCGCGAGACTGTAGCCCGCGGCTCGCAGCGCCGCCGCGAGGCGCGGCAGCTCTCCCTTGTCCCGATCGGCGATCGACAACAGCGCGAGCGGGTCGTCGTCGGCGCCGCTCGGCCGCGGCGGGACGAGCGCGGCACCGGTCAGCGCTTTCGCGAGCGCAACCCGCGGGTCGTCGCTGATCCCGATCACCTCGCCGGTCGACTGCATCCCGGGCCCGACCGATGGATCGACGCCGCGGAGCTTCGCGGTCGAGAACGCCGGCGCCTTGACGGCGACGAACGGTGGCGGTTCGAGCAGGCCGTTCGGCCAGCCGAGCTCGGCGAGCCGCTCGCCGAGCGCGACTCGGACCGCCAGCTGGACCATCGGGACGCCGGTGACCTTCGACATGAAGGGCACGGTCCGTGACGCGCGGGGGTTCACCTCGATCAGGTACACGCCGTCGTCGCGGACGATGAACTGGGCGTTGCACAGCCCCCGGGCGCCGAGCGCCAGGACGACGCGCCGCATCGTCGCGACGATGAGGTCGATGTCGCCCTCTCGCACGGTCTGCGGCGGGAACACGCCGACGCTGTCGCCGCTGTGGACGCCGGCTCGTTCGACGTGCTCCAGCAGCCCCGGGATGAGGACGGTCTCGCCGTCGCTGACAGCGTCGACGTCGACCTCGATCCCCTCCAGGTACCGGTCGATCCGGACGGGACGGTCTGGATCGACCACGGTCGCGGCGGCAAGCTGCCGGACGAGGTCCTCCGGCGAGTAGCAGAAGTCGATGGCGAGACCGCCGATGACGAAGGATGGCCGGACGATCACCGGATACCCGATGCGCTCCGCGAGGGTCAGCGCCTCGTCCAGGCTGTGCGCCATGCCGCCGTCCGGCTGCGGGATGCCGAGCCGGTCGAGGAGCGCCGCGAACCGCGTCCGCTCCTCCGCCTGGTCGATGGCCTCGAGATCGCTGCCGAGCAGCGGCACGCCCTGCGCGGCGAGCGGTGCCGCGAGGTTGAGCGGCGTCTGGCCGCCGTACGCGACGACCGCCGGCACCGGCCCTTCGCCATCGACCGACTCCGCCTCGACGACGCTCCGGACGCTCTCCGGGTCGAGCGGCTCGAAGTACAAGCGGCTGCTCGCGTCGAAGTCCGTGGAGACCGTCTCCGGGTTCGAGTTGATCATCACGGCCTGCCAGCCGGCGGCGCGCAGCGTGTCCGCCGCCTGGACCGCGCAGTAGTCGAACTCGATCCCCTGGCCGATCCGGACCGGTCCGCTGCCGATCACGAGCGCCGCCGGCCGGCCGACCGGCGCCGCCTCCGGCTCCGAGCCCGCGGCCGCATAGGTCGAGTAGAAGTACGGCGTCTCGGCCGCGAACTCCGCGGCACACGTATCGACCATCGCATAGCCCGGGCGAAGTCCGAGAGCGGCCCGCGCGGACCGGATCTCGGCCTCCCCCACGCCGGCCATGACGGCCAGCTCCCGGTCCCCGAACCCGGCCCGCTTCGCGGTCGCGAGGAGCAGGGCGGCCTCTGGGTCGTCGCCGGCGACGAGGCGGTCGCCGGCCGCCCGGACCTCCCCTTCGAGCGCGATGCCCCGGCCCATCTCGGCGAGGAACCACGGCGCGATCCCGGTCGCTTCCTGGATGACGGTCTCCGGAACGCCTCGGCGGAGGAGGCCGAGCAGCCGCCAGAGCCGGGAGTCGCTGGGCCCGAGGAACCGGCGGAG
>JBPYEM010000043.1:0-11913 GCA_051985205.1 Candidatus Limnocylindrales bacterium
GTTCTGCGAACGGCTGGCGGCGAAGGCCCGGCTGATCACGTTCGACAAGCGCGGCATGGGCCTGTCCGACCATGACCGAGCCGGCACGATCGGCGAGCGCATGGACGACATCCGTGCGGTCATGGACGCGGTCGGCTCCGAGCGCGCGGCCATCCTCGGCGCCTCCGAAGGCGGCCCGCTCGCCATCCTCTTCGCAACCGCGTATCCGGAACGAACCAGTGGCCTGATCCTCGCCGGCGCCGAGGTGAAGGAAGAGACGACGGATGACTGGCCGTGGGGTGAGTCGACCCGGGCCGAGTTCGAGGCCAGCATGGCGACGCTCGGGGACCGCTGGGGGTCCGGCTCCGGAGCGGCCGTCATCACGCCGAGCCTGGCGAATGACGAGGCCTACCGGGCCTGGTTCGGCCGGCTCGTCATCAATGCCGCCGCGCCGACGACCGCGATCGCCTTCATGCGGATGGCCTTCGACATCGACATCCGTCACGTCCTGGCGTCCGTGGCCGTGCCGACGCTCGTCGTCCACCGAACCGGGGACCGCGTCTGCGACGTCCACAACGGCCGCTACCTCGCCGAGCACATCCCGGGTGCGCGATACGTCGAGGTCCCGGGCGTCGATCACTTCCCGTGGGTCGGCGCGCCCGACGTCGAGCACGAGATCCATCGGTTCATCGACGACGTCCTCGCGCCGCCACTCGCACCGCAGGCACGGGCCTCAGCGCCCGGACCGGCCGGCGAGCCCTGGACGCCCGCGGGACTCGCGGCGCCGCAACGGGCCGAGCCGGCGCGGGCACGAGCATCGGCCCTGTTCACGGAGGGCGTCGTCGCTGCGGCAAGCGGCGACCGCGCCGAGGCGGTCGTCCTCCTCCGACGAGCGGCGATGCTCGCCCGAGAAGACGGTTTGACGCTGCTCCAGGCTCGGGCGCGGCTGGAGCTGGCGCGAAGTCTCGCCGCGGATGGCGACGTGGCGGCCGCCGACGCCGAGGCACGGGCGGCCCTGGTCACGATGCAGCTCGCGCGCGATGAGGAGGGGGCCGCTCGGGCCGCGGAGCTGCTGAGGTCCGTGAACCTGCCCCGAACGCGCCGATCGACGGATGCCGGAGCGAGGTTGACCGCTCGGGAGATCCAGGTCCTGAAGCTGATCGCCGAGGGCCGCAGCAGCGACGAGATCGCGAGCGAGCTCGGTCTCAGTGGCCACACGGTGCATCGGCATGTGGCCAACGTCCTGACGAAGCTCGGCGTCCCATCCCGGGCCGCCGCCGTCGCGGAGGCGGCGCGGAGCGGCCTCGTCTGAGACCGATGGCCCGAACGGGCCAGGGCGTGAGCCTCGGGATGGCCCGAGGAGGCGAAGGCGAGGTCGCGCGGGATCCGTAGCGTCGGTGGTGCCATTCGGCCCGCCATCGAAGGAGCTCGCCATGGGTCTGATCCGAAACAACGCGCCCGCGTCCCGGCGGAGGCTTGCCGCCCTGCCGCTCGCAGCCCTCCTCCTCGCCGGGATGCCGCTGGTCGTCCTCGCCGCACCTCCCGGCGGAGTCGAGCCGACGTATTTCGACGGGCAGGTTGTCTACATGAAGTCCCCGGCGAACGGCCTCGGCAACTCGCTCGCGCACAGCCACGGCGAGGCGACGAAGGCCTACGACCTCTACCTGGCTGTCTATCCCGTCGCGACCGATGGTTTCGACGCGGTCCCGAAGCGGATCGACGGTTGGTATTCCCCCAATTGCGACCCCTGCTTCCACTTCGGGACGCCGGACCCGTATCAGATCCAGTTCCACGATCACATCATCGACGGCGCCCCGGGGTACGGGACGGCTGGCACGGCGGGCAGCTTCAGCGCCCCGTGGCGAGTCAAGATCCTCGTCTACAACATGGACTACATCGCCGCCCACGCGGCGACGTGGCAGCCGGTGAAGAGCGACGAGGACATCGACGCCGGGGTGGCCGCCGGGGAGTTCCTCGGCCCAGCCGTCGACACGGGAGTCGTCATTCTCTGCCCCATCGTGTCGCGAAACGCGCACTAGGGATCCGGGCCGAGCGTGCCCGCCACGCGGGGGCTCGGCCCAATCTGATCCCGATCGGGACGGAGGCAGCGGACTGAGCATGGACACGGTGATCGTCACGTGGGCCGGCGGCGGCGTCATCCAGCCGGCCCTCGGTCTGGCGCGATTGCTGGCCGCGGCAGGTCATCGGGTCCGAATCCTGGGGCCGGCGGCAATCGAAACGCGGGCGATCGCCGCCGGCGCCACCTTCCGCCCGTGGCCGCCGGGGGTCGAGATCGCGCTGCGGCCGGGGCACAGCCTCGACGACGACTGGGATGACGTCTTCGAGAACTTCCTTCTCGGTTCCGCGCCGCCCGCGGCCCTGGCCGCGGAGCTGCGCCGGGGGCCGGCCGACGTCGTGGTCGTCGACTTCATGTTGCGCTCGACGCTGTTCGAAGCCGAGCGGCTCGGCGTCCCCCACGTCGCGCTCGTCCACATGCAGTTCCGCCAGTTCGGCGTCCCGAACGAGGGACGAGACCCCGACGAGGAATGGGGCTGGCGCTGGACCTTCGGGCGGGTCAACGCCGTGCGCGCCCAGATGGGTCTCGATCCGCTTCCGCTCGCGTCACGGAGCGCGCAGGTCGCGCTGATCCGCCACGTACCGGGAGCGATCGCAGTCATGCCGCGCGAGTTCGACGTCTGGCCGGAGCCACCCCCGGGTCTCGTCCACGTCGGACCGATCTTCGAGGAGCCGGCCGACCCGGACGGACGACCGAGGGGCACGCCATGGGACTCGCCGTGGACAGCGGGCGATGAGCGCCCCCTCGTGGTCGTCAGCCTCGGCACCACCTACATGCATCAGGCCCTCCTCCTTGGCCGTCTCGCAGTCGCCGCCGATGCGGTGGGGGCGCGGGTGGTTGCGTTGACGGGAGAAGCTCTGGATCCTTCAGCGCTGCCGACATTGCCCCCGGCAGTCCTCGTTCGCCAGTTCATTCCCCACGCGTCGATCCTGCCCGAGACCGCGCTCCTGATCACCCACGGCGGCATGGGCTCCCTGATGGCGGCGTTCGCCGCCGCGGTCCCGACCGTCTGCCTGCCGCTCGGTCGGGATCAGGTGGTCAACAGCGCGGTCGTGGCGGAGCTCGGGACGTCGTTGACGCTGCCGCCTGACGCGACGGACGAGGAGATGCGGTCGACGATCGACGCGGCGCTGCGCTCGTATGAGCTCGTGAGCGCCGCCAGGCGCATGCGCGACGTCGTCATGGCCTACCGGGGCGGCGCCGAGGCGGTGGCCGTCGTCGAGCGGACCGCAGCGTTCGCGGCGACAGCCTGATCGGCCAACCGGGATCCGTCGTCGAGAAGCAGCCGACGCTGAAGGCCCGACGCAACGCAGTCGAGCCCTGCGAACGTGCCCGAAACGGCCATGTCCCCCTAGGCCTTTGGATGGGTCGCGCGTCTTCGGGCCTCTGTCGATCCTGCTCTCAGCCGGGGTCCCTCACGAACGAGGCCACAGATGCTGCAGAGAATCGCGGGAGCCGTCCGATGGTCCCGCCCGAACCCGTCCACGGATCACGAAGCGCGACAGGATCTGCCACTCCAGGCGCCCCTCAATCGGCTCGTCGAGCTGATCGTGTACGCCGAGGATTGCATCCTCGCCGGCCAGGTGCTGCTGACCGCCGACCGTCTCAGCGACATGCTCAACGAGGGTGATGCGTTCGAGCTGACGGGCGGCGTGCGAGTCGAGGAGCTCGCGACGGGCCAGGTCTGGGACACGGATGCCGTCCCGTTGCGCCGCGACGACATCCTGCTCGTCCATGCCGGCGCTCCTCGCGGCGACCCGGGTCGGCGTCACCGGACGCGGCAGTATCCCATCGCCGCGAAAGCGGGTCCGTATCAGGCGACCGGCTACATCCACTCGCTGCCCGGCACGGATGCACTGGCTTCCCTCCGTCATCGGAAGCCGATGATCGCGCTGACCGACACCACGATCGACTATCCCGTTCAATCAACGGCGCAGCAGCGCCGCGCCGGCGTGCTGATCCTGAATCGGGAGCACACGGACTGGATCGTGGAAGGACACGATGCAGAGACCGTCATGCTCGGGGTCCCGACGATTGCCGGCGGTCGACTGACCAAGGACTTCACGGGCGAGCTCCTCGAGCCCGAGCCGGACTGGACGTTCTGAGAAGGGCGGGAACCGTTGAAGACGAACCTCGCCAATCTCGCCCGTCGGCTTGGTGCGAGCAATCGGGAGGAGCCGCCGCAGGCCGACCGTGACCCGGCGGCTCGATTGGTGAGTCGACTCGATCGGCTGCTCGAAGCTCCCAGCCCCGCCGATCCCGCGACTCCTCGGAGACCCCAGGGAAAGAAGCCGCCAAGAACGCGGTGAGCGCCCACGTCCCCGCTTCACGCGCGGGATCAGCGACAGGCAGCCGAGCCTGAATCGGTGAACGTGTACGACGGTGCCGGCAGGAACTTCCAGTCGTAGCTGGTCGGGTGGAGGTCCATCCGAAGGATCCCGAACGCCGTGCTGTTCCGGATCTCGCCCGCGAGGGGAGGCGTCGAGCCGAACCCGTAATGGTTCTTGCCGCCGGTCCCCACGACGAATTCCTGGACGCCGCTGGGGCTCGGCGTACCGTTCTCATCAAGCGTCGGAAACCGCTCGTAGTCGTGGTTGTGGCCGGAGAGGACGACGTCCACGTGGGCCGCGACGAGGTCGTTCCAGATCGTGGTCATCTGCGTCGCGTCGCCGTGCTCGCCGGATGACCATCGAGGCTCGTGCCAGTAGGCAAGCGTGCACGTGGCGGGGTGGGCGGCGAGATCCGCGAGCAGCCACGCCTCCTCGGCGGAGCCCGGACCACAGCCGCCGATGTGCGTGCATTCGCTGTTGAGGCTGATGAGGTGCCAGGCGCCGAGATCGTAGGAGTAGTACCCCTTCGTCGGATCGCCGGCCGCCGCGCCGAAGTAGTCGAAATAGCCGGTTGCGTCGTGGGTCAGATACTCGTGGTTGCCGACGGCGGGCCGGATCTTGCTCTTGAACGCTCCCCACGTCTTGTCGAACACCGCCGCGTATGCCGACGCCGTGTTCGACTCGTATTGCTGATCCCCGAGCGACAGGACGGCCGTCGGATTCAGGCTGATGATCTGCTGGGCGGTCGCGGCCTGGTCGCATTTCGCCGGTGACCCGCTGTTCGCGCTTGGATCGCACGCGATGTCGCCCGCTGCGGCGATCACGACGTCGGCGGCCTCTGGCGGCGCCGTCGCCGATGTTGCGCCCACCGGGGTCGCCGTCGCCGGTGCCTCCGTTGCCGGTGTTCCGCTCCCGATCTCGGCGGTCGCTGGTGTCGCCGTCGCCGCCGGACGTCCGGCGCCACCGGCGAGCACGCTCCATCCACCCGCAACGATGACGATGACCGCGATCGCCGTGGCGACGACGAGGGTTCTGTCGATTCGGACCGGGGGGCGCGGACTCATCGAGGCAGCGTAGGCCGCGCATCCTCTCTCGTCGTCCGCGGAACAGCAAAGCCTTCATCAAGGACTCGCAACACGTCGCCCGACGCCACCACCGCGCGCTGGACGAATCGCGCGGCCGAGGGCGGCCCGCCCCATCGACGCGTCGGGCGTTCGCCTCCTAGGCCGGGAGGCTGAACCAGAACCGGGTCTGGCCGTCCGCGGATTCCGCGCCCACCCGTCCACCGGCAGCCTCGACCAGCTGCTTCACGATCGCCAGCCCGATGCCGGCACCGCCGCGGGCCCGGTCACGGGACTTCTCCACCCGATAGAAGCGCTCGAAGACGCGGGCGAGATCGTCCGGAGGGATCGGTTCGGACGTGTTGGCGACCGAGACGAGGACGTCGCCGGGGCGACGGTCGACACGGACCATCACGCGGCCGCCGCTCGGCGTATAGCGGACGGCGTTGGACAGGAGGTTTGCGAGGACCTGGGCCAGATGGTCCGGGTTCGCGAGGGCGTCGAGCGCCGGCGGCGCGGCAACCGTGACGGACAACCCGGCCCGGTCGAATGCCGGCTGAGCAAGCTCGACGGCGGCTCGGACGGCCATCGCGAGATCGATCCGCTGGAGCGCCGGCGGATTGGTCGCCGCGTCGCCCTCGGCAAGCGCATCCAATGAACGCGACAGCCGGACGAGGCGATCGGCCTCTTCGTGCAGGGATTCGTACGTGGCGCGATCCGCGGTGATCACGCCATCCCGGAGCCCCTCGAGGTAGCCCTGGAGGTTCGTCAGGGGCGTCCGGAGCTCGTGGGCCGCGTTCGCGATGAAGTCGCGCCGCATCTGCTCCTGCTCCTCGAGGCTCCGGGCCATCTGGTTGAAGGAATCCGCGAGGCTGGCGATCTCCTCCGGGCCCTCGCGAGGGACCCTGGCGCGATAGTCACCGTCGGCGATCCGACGGGCCGCGGCACTCACCTCGCGGAGCGGAGCCGCGAGCATCCGCGCGAGCGCCACGGCGAGGCCGATGCTGGCGACCGCCGCAATGACGACGGCGACGACGACCACGGTGGTGACCGACTCGTCGTACATGGCGCGGGCATGCGCCGCCGAGTCTCCAGCCTCCGTCATCAGCTCGGTGAAGACCTGGCCGCCGACCACGAGGACGCCGCCGGCCAGGATCGCCAGCCCGACAGCGGCCGCTGCGAGCGCCGCGACGGCGATCCGGGTCGCGATGCCGCGACCGCCTATCACCCGTCAGCCTGGCTCGGGGCGGATCGATAGCCCGTCCCGCGGACCGTGGCGACCCAACGGGGAGCATCCGGGTCATCACCCAGCTTGTCCCGCAGCCGACGGATATGGACGTCGATCGTGCGGTCGAGGACGTCGGCTTGATCCTCCCCCCAGACCGCGTCGAGCAGCTGGTCGCGGGTCAACACCCGGCCGTCCGCCTCGAGCAGGGTCTGGAGCAGCCGCAGCTCGACGTGGGTCAGCTGGATGCGCGCGCCGTCGATCGTCACGTCGTGGCGGGCGGTGTCGAGGACGAGGCCGTTGTGACGGATCGGGGCGACGACATCGTCGGCGGACGGGGCGGCCGTCGGCCCGCTGCTGGCCCCGGCAGCGCGACGCAGGATCGCCTTGATCCGGACCACGAGCTCGGCCGGTGAGAATGGCTTCGGGAGGTAGTCGTCCGCACCGTCCTCCAGCCCGGCGATCCGATCGAGGGTCGTGCCGCGCGCGGACAGGACGAGGATCGGCGTGCGGGCTGCTTCGTCATCCCGTCGCACGGCCCGGATGACGGCGCGGCCGTCGAGCTCCGGCAGCATCAGATCGAGGACCACGAGCGCGGGCTGATGGCGTTCGATCGCGTCCAGTGCCGCCGGCCCGTCGCCGGCGGTGATGACCCGGAAGCCGTCGCGCTCCAGGTACGTCCGGACGAGCCGCACGATCTTGGCGTCGTCGTCGACGACGAGGATCGGTCGATCCGAGGGTCCCGTGGTTCCGATCGCTGTCGTCATCCTTGCGAGCATGATCCTCGAGGGCGAGCCAGCCCGGGGCCGACCGGGCCGGACGTCGTCAGGCTAGGCCCTCCGAACCGGCGGCCGGATGACGCGCGGATGACAGGGCTCCGGACCGTCCAGCCGGTCAGCGGTCGCGCAACCGGGCGCTCGAGCCGTCGAGATCGGCGACGCGCGCCACGCCGAGCAAGCGCATCGTCCGGTTCGCCTCGGTCCGGAGCAGCTCCGCGGAACGAGCCACGCCGCGCTCGCCGCCGGCCATCAGCCCGTAGAGGTAGGCCCGCCCGACGAGGACCGCCCTGGCGCCCATCGCCACGGCGGCGATCACGTCCGCCCCGCTCGTGATCCCGCCGTCGAGGTAGACCTCCGCCCGGCCGCCGACCGCGGCAAGGATCGGGCGGAGCTGCTCCAGCGGTGTCGGCGCCCGGTCGAGCTGGCGGCCGCCATGGTTGGAGATGACGACCGCGTTCGCCCCGGCGTCCACGACCATCCGGGCGTCGTCCGGTGTCTGGATCCCCTTGATGACGATCGGGCCGTCCCAGGCGTCGCGCATCCAGCCGAGGTCCGCGACGGTGATCGTGGGGTCGAAGACGCGGTTGATGAGATCGGCGACGGTGCCGCCGGTCTCGGTGAAGACCGCGAACTGGAGCGGGTCGGTCGTGAGCTTGTCGAACCACCAGCCCGGATGCAGTCCGATGTCCACGAGCGTCCGGGCAGAGAGGGTGGGCGGGATCGTGAACCCGTTGTGGACGTCGCGGAGGCGAGCGCCCGCCACCGGGGTGTCGACGGTCAGGACGAGGACCCGGTAGCGCGACGCGTTGGCTCGTCGGACGAGGTCCAAGACGGCGTCCCGGTCGTTCCAGATGTAGAGCTGGAACCAGAGGTCCGCGTCAGGCACGGCCGCCGCGAGGCGCTCCGGAGACGTGGTTCCGAGCGTCGAGAGGACGTAGGGGATGCCGAGCCGACTTGCCACCCGACCGACCGCCGGCTCGCCGGCCTGGTGCATCAGGCGGGTGAAGCCCGTCGGCGCGAAGACGAGCGGCATCGACGCCGGGTGGCCCAGGATCGTCGTCGACAGGTCGACGTTCGACACGTCGCGCAGGACTCGAGGGACGAACTCGACCCGCGCGAACGCGTCTCGTGCTCGCTGGAGGCTCGCCTCCGTCTCCGCCGCGCCGTCCGTGTAGTCGAAGACGGCGCGCGGCACGTGGCGTCGCGCGACCTTGCGCAGGTCCCAGATCGAGGCGGCCGAGGCGAGCCGGCGCTCGACGGCCGACAGGCGAACCGGACCCGCCCGCAGGTACGGCCGAAGCTCGGACCAGCGCGGGATGCGGCGATCCGTCATCTGCCGCGATCTCGTCGTCGGATCGCGTCCGCGAGGAGCTGTGGCCCGATCACGCCCCGACGGTACCGGATCGAGGCAACGGCGCGGCGCTCAACCAGACACCGCGCCGCCGAGGATCCGGAGGCCGCCAGCGTCGCGACCGCGTCGGGTCCGGTGAACCGGGCGTGGCGGGCACGGGTCTGGACGGCGCGCGGCGGCGATCGCCATGATGGGCCCGCGGACGATCGTGTTGCGTCGTCGCCGGTCAGTGGGGAGCGTTGGGGCGGTGGAGGGACAGCGCCAGGACTCGGGCGCGCGGTTGCTCGTTGGTCTCGTCGTGGCGATCGCGGTCGTCGTCTTCCTTCAGCTCGCGCGACCGTTCTCGTCGGCCGGGCTCGCCTTCGACACCCAGGTCTCCGCCCTGAGCTTCGAGCGGATCATCACGGGCCGCCAGCTCGAGCAGTTCATCTCGACGACACCGAAGCCGCTGCTCACGCTCGTCGACGGGCTGCTCCGCGCGGTGACCGGCGACTGGCGACCGGTCGAATGGGCGGCGATCGCGGCGGCGGCGATCGGGGCGGGAATGGCCGCCCTCCTCGCGACGAGGATCGCCGGGCTCGCCGCCGGCGCCTTCGTCGGGATCGGCCTGATCGGCCTGCAGGCATTGGTCTTCGACGTCGGGGTGGGCCTGGCGACCCCGTGGGCGCTGATCGGCTGGGCGGGGGCCGGGCTGGCGATCACCGCGTCGCCGCCCCGATACGGTTGGGCGGGGATCGCCCTCGCCGTCGCGACGCTCGCGCGCCTCGAGACGATCATGCTCGTCCTCGTCGTCGGGCTCGCGCTCGTCGCGACGCAGCTGACTCGTCACCGGCCGCCGCCGCGGGCGTGGCTCATCCCGATCGCCGAGGCCGTTGCGGTGGTGATCATGTCGATTCACGACTGGATCCTCACCGGCAACCCGCTCTACTGGTCGACCGTGTCGGCGATCTACAGCGCCAGGACCCAGCTGGACGTCCTGGGCCCGGACGACGTCGTCGCGCTGCTCCTCGGCCGGGTCGCCGCGAACCCCGGGCTCGCCCTCCTCGCGGGCGTCGGGATCGCGGTCCTGATCGCGAGACGGGAGAGACGACTCGTCCTGGGCGTGCTGGGCGTGGGCGGGGGCGTGGCCGGGCTGGCCCTGGTGCTGGCGACTCGTGGCGTCTTCGTCTCGGAGCGCTACCTCGCCGCCTTCGACGTCAGCACGGCCTTCGCAGCAGGGATCGGACTCAGCGATCTCACGTCGAGGACGGCCGCGCCGTGGCTCACGGAACGACTGGCCGGCGTCCGAGAGCGGGTCGGCGGTCGACGACGGTCGCAGGTCCTGATGACGAGCATCGCCAGCGGCCTCGTCGCGGGCTTCCTCATCTGGCCGAGCGGCGTCCTGGACCGGGGGACACGAGAGGCTGTCCGCCAGACGGCGGACGCCGCCATCGCGACGGATCGGGCCCTGCCGGCGCTGCGCTCGGCGATTCGCGACGTCGCGTCCCCGACGCTCTTCGTCCCGACCGTCGTCCGGCCCCGGCTGAGCTTCGACCTGTCTCGGCCCTCACGGACCTCCGGGGCACGAACGACAGCACCCTGCTGATCGATTCCGCGTGGCCGCCGCCCGGCTCGATCGTGTTCCACGTGCCGTCGATCGAACGCGACAGCCACGGCCTGGAGCCGCTCGAGGTCGAGGCGCCGACCGTCGTCAACGGCCGCCGGATCCAGCCACTGTGGTCCGAAGCGAGCGTCGGAGCCTGGGTCTGCCGCGTGGACTGATCCCGCGGGCTCCCCCAATCATCGGACGGAGTTGGGACCATCTGGCGATGGTCGATCGCGCCGCGATCGCGACGATGGGTGTTCATGTCGGTTCAGACGTCGACCGTTCGTCGCGACGCCACGTCCCGTGCCCGGGCCGGGGCCGCGGTCGCGCCGGTCGACGACGTCCTCGTCTTCGAGCATCACGACGATGGCTTCACGCTGGTCAGCGCATCGGGTCGGCGCGCCGGCTGGGTGGGGATCGTCGAGCTCAACGCCGGCGACGACGCGCTCGTGGGCCGGGCGTGGGAACGCGGCTCCATCGAACGCGTCCGCGACGAGACCGCCACGCATGTCGGCGGCCCGTACTACGCCCCGCACGCCGTCGTCGTCCCGGTCGGACAGCGTCACGTCGTGGTGTTCGGCGGTGCTCGCCCGATCGTCGGCAGCGATGCCGAGTTCGTCGGCCGCGCCGCGGTCGAGGTCGACCGCACCCATGGCGTCTCGGCCGACAAGCTCCTCGCCGACGAGCTCGAGGTCGTCCATGCCCTCCGCGAGCTCATGGCGTATCGGGCCGAGACGGTTCGAGACACCGTCGTCCACGTCGCCGAGGTCGCGGCCAGCGCGTTGTCGTGCGAGGTCGCGGTCGTTCGCCTGAACATGGGTGACCGGGTCGTGGTCGAGAGCCTCGACCTTCGCTCCCGGCAGGCGCTCGAAGCGCCCGATCCCGCAGGGCATCTCTCGACCGTTCCGTCCCGGGCCACGGTCGCCCAGGCCGCCCCGTCGGATCCCGATCTCTTCGGCGTCGCCGTCGCGTCCCATCTCATCCTGCCGCTGCCGGGCTCCACCCATGGCGCTCTCGCTCTCGGCCACACGGCGGATCGGGCGCGTGGCTTCACCTCGCTCTGCCAGCGGATCGGCCGGGCGATCGCGGAGGCGGCGGAGCTGCTCATCGACCAGGCCGCGACGCGCGAGGCGCTCGCGGGCGAACGGGATCAGCTCGCCGGCATGGTCCACACGGACGCGCTGACCGGCGTCGGGAGCCGTCGGACCTGGGACGAGCAGGTCGCGCTGTGGCGGTCGAACGTCACGCATCCGAACGCGTTCGTCATCTCGTGCGATCTCGACGGCCTCAAGTCCGTCAACGACCGCTATGGGCATGTCGCCGGTGACGCCGTCATCCGCGGCGCGGCGAACCTCCTGAACGCCTGCGTCCGGGCATCGGATACGGTCGTCCGCGTCGGCGGCGACGAGTTCGTGATCGTCCTTGCGCCGGCGGACGAGTCCGCCGCCCGGAGCGTGATGCGCCGAATCCGGCGAGCCGGCCGAGCCTGGCGAGTGACGGAGCACAGCCTGCCCGTCCAGCTTTCG
>JBPYEM010000044.1:0-6735 GCA_051985205.1 Candidatus Limnocylindrales bacterium
GCGACCCGAACACCGTCTGCGGTTCCGTCTCGATCCCGACCGGCTGGTCCTGGACGGGCGGCGCGGACGTGCAGCCGTCGCCCGGCGACGGGCAGACTGCCCGAACGTCCCAGTTCGTGAGCCGATAGCGGCCGTCCGCATCGCGGCTGATCCACTGGACGTGCGCACCGACGGCGATCGGCGTGGCCTCCGGGAGGATCGACGACAGGACGACGTCGGTGGCGGCTGCGGACGCAGCCGCCGGCGGAGGCGTCGCGTGGCCGCCGTCGCCAGGAAGCCGGGAGGAGAACAGCGTCCCGACGGCGACGGCCACGACGAGCGCCGTGGCAAGGAGCGGAGAACGAAGCCAGGAGCGCGGACGGCCGGCGCCGCGAGTGCGACGATCGCGGAACCCCGACTCCTGCTCGATGGCGGCGGCGGTTCCTGCCCAGACGTCGCGCGGCGGGATCGGCGCTCCCGCGCGACCGGCGCGGAGAAGCGTCTGCTGCGTCTCGTAGTCCGCGGCGGCAGCCCGACATTCCGGGCAGCTGGCGAGGTGGTCGTCGAGCCAGCCGCGCTCGCTGGGCTCGAGGACGCCGTCGAGACGATCCGACATCGCGGCGCGAGCGCGGGCATGACTCGTGGCCCAGTCGTCCGGCCGGCGCCGACGGAACGTCATCGAGCGCCTCGCGTCGGCCGGTTGGCTGTCGCTCGAGCGTCCGCCTCGGCATCCGCCCGGGTCTCGGCCTCGCGCTCCGCGGCCAGCGCCTGGCGGAGGCTCTCGCGGGCCCGCGTCAGCAACGCGCGAGCGGCGACGTGACTGACGCCCAGCGCAGCGGCGAGCTCCAACCCCGTGAGGTCGTGCAGCTCGGCGAGGAGGAGCGCGGCCCGCTGCCGTTCCGGGATCCGGGCGAGTGCCCGCTGCATGTCCGCGGACAGGTGAGCGTCCATCACGAGGCGCTCCGTCGACGGGGCGGCGCCGCGACTCTCGCCCGTCCATGGCAGGAACCGCACGATCTTCTGGCGCCGGATGTGGTCGAGCGCGACCCGGTGCGCGATCTGGTACAGCCACGCCCGGGCGTTCTCCGGCTTCTCCAGCGCGTCGTAGTTGCGATAGGCCTTGACGAACGCATCCTGGGTGAGATCCGCCGCAAGGTCCGGGTCGCGAAGCATCCGGATCAGGTACGCATAGATCTCACCGTGGTGGGCCGCGAACAGCTCCTCGACGAAGCTCGCTGCCTCGTCCTGCTCCCACGCACCGCTCACCGGCACGCCCCCACCGAACCCCCGGCTGATGCCGATTCGGTTGTCGAGCGCGGCGACCATGGAGCCTCCGGTGGACGCTGGGATGGGGAACGAGCGAAGACGGGGGAGCGAGCGAAGACGGGTGAGCGATCGCTCCTGGGCCGAGAGACGAGCACGCACCGGATCGTGTGACGCCGCCCCCGCGCCGGCGCGGAGACCATCAGCCGGATGCCCCCGCGGCGGTCACGCGGAGCTCCCGCGTGCGGGCGACGAGCTCCTCGACCGCATCCTCCGGCGAAACGGGGTTCACCGGCAATCCTGTCCCGAGCTCCAGACCCGCGATCTCTCGCAGCCGCGGGTGGATCTCCCAGTGCCAGTGGTACGTCGCATCGACCTGCTCGCGAAGCGGCGCGGTGTGCAGGACGAGGTTGTAGGGCGGTCCGTCGAGGGTCGTCGCCAAGGCCCCGAGCACCTGCCGCAGGGCGTCCGCCGAGGCCGCGAGATCGCGATCGCTTGCCCGGCCGAAGTCCGCGTCGTGTCGCCGGGGCACGATCCAGACCTCGAATGGCGACCGGGAGGCGTACGGCGCGAAGGCGACCGTGTCGTCGTCCTGCCAGACGAGCCGCTCCGGCCGGTTCGGCTCATCGCGTACGAGCCGGCACCACGGGCAGCCGCCCTCGCGGATGACGTAGCGAGCAGCGCCGCCCAGCTCCTCCGCGACGCGATGCGGGATCTGCGGCAGGTCGTAGAGGTCGAGGCAGAGGTGGTTCGTCCGCGCGCCGGCCTGTGCGCCCCAGTTCTGGACGACCTGGAGATGGTCCGTCCGGGCCGCCCGTCGCGCGTCGGCGGCGGCCGCGCGCGTCGCGTCGAGCAGCCCCGCGATCATCTCCACGCCGACGGCGTGCAAGGCCCGGTGCTCGCCCGGCGGGGCGACGACCGTCCGCCAGCTGCCGCTCGAGCGGGCGTCTCCGAGCGCAACCTGGGCGACCGACGTCTCGAGCTCCCGGGCTTGCTCGTCCGTGCCGACGAGGTGGAACGCGTAGTCCTTGAGCATCCGGACGCGGATCCCGTCGCCGGCAGGGAGACGACAGTTCTGGCAATCGCCGCCGTCGTCGATGGCCTCTGCCGCGCGAGCGAAGCGATCTCGGTGGAACGCGCGGTCCACGACCGTCGCGACCCACCAACCGGTGATGTCGTCCTTGCGAAGCTCGAACAGACCGGCCGGCACGTCAGTGCGCTCCGACCGCCAGCGCCGCGTCGTCGGGCTCCGACGCGCGCTCCACGACCCCGGCACCGATCGCCGCGGCGAAGGACGCCGCAAAGATCGCGGAGGCGGACCGGACCGCGGCCGTCGACGGCGGCTCGGCGGGACGGCCCGCCTCGCGGGCGATCGAGGTCGACGCGACGCCCGGCATCCCACACGGGTCGATGAGATCGAAGTCCGCGAGGTCGACGTCGACGTTGAGCGCGATCCCGTGGTAGGTCACCCCCCGCTCGACGCGGATCCCGAGGGCACCGATCTTCCGGGGCGCGGGCCCATCCGCGTCGACCCAGCAGCCGGGATGCCCGTCACGGCGATCCGCGGCGACGCCCAGGGCGCGGCACGTCTCGATCATCCCGATCTCGAGCGCCCGGACGAGCGGCCGGAGGAGGAGCCCACGGGCTGCAAGCGCCAGGATCGGGTACGCCACGAGCTGGCCCGGCCCGTGATACGTCACCTCGCCGCCACGCTCCACCCGGACGACCTCGATGCCGCGCGCGGCGAGCGCCGCGGGCGACGCGAGAACGTGCGATTCGTCGGCGTGCCGGCCCAGGGTGAGCACGGGCTCGTGCTCGACGAGCAACAGCTGATCGCCGATCTCGTCCGCCGAGCGAGCCGCCGCGAGCTGCTTCTGAAGGGCCCAGACCTCGCGGTACGGCCGGCGTCCCAGCCACGTCGTCTCGAGGGGCTGGCGGCGGTCGAGGAAGCGTCCGTCGTCCACGACCGCACGATATCAGGCGACCCTCTCCGGACCCTGTCCGGAGCCTCTTCCCGCCCGGTCCAAGGCTCACTCCGGCGCGCCCCGGAGACCCCTGTCGGTCAGCTCCCGCCGGCCGCCTCCGCAGCCGTCGAGAGGTCGGCGACCAGGGCCGCCATCATCCGCTCCCGGTCCTCCGGCGTCCGGGCCCGGAGGATCGCCGACGGATGGAAGGTCGCGAGGACCGGCGGCCCGCCATCGACAGGCGGGAGCACCTGTCCACGCTGCTCCGTGATCCGGAAGTCGCGGCCGATGATCGCCTGCGCGGCGGTCGCGCCGAGGGCGACGAGAAGGTCCGGGCGGACGATCTCCCGCTCCAGGTCAAGCCACGGCCGGCAGGCCCGGATCTCCGCCTGGTTCGGGCGCTCGTGAAGCCGGCGCTTGCCGCTCGGCCGCCACTTGAAATGCTTGACCACGTTGGTCACGAACGCGCGCTCGCGGTCGACGCCGGCGTCGGCGAGCGCGCGGTCCAGCATCGCTCCGGCCGGTCCCACGAAGGGCCGCCCCGCCAGGTCCTCGCGATCGCCGGGCTGCTCGCCGACGAGCATCAATGACGCACCGGGACGACCCTCCCCGAACACCGTCTGCGTCGCCCGGGCGTAGAGGTCACAGGCCGTACAGGTCGCAGCGATCAGGCGAGCCTGCGCCAGCCCGGCCTCGGGCTCGATGCTCTCGGCAGGATGCTCGCCTGGCGGGCTGGTCGCGTCGGTCATCGGCGCCACGATGCGCGCTTGCCGCCTGCGTCGGGCCGCCGCGCCGGCGGATCGATCTATCGCGCAGCCGTCAACTCAGACCGGTGGCCGAACCGTGTTCGCGGCGTCGTTGACGTGCGTGACGTCGACCTTGAGCGTCACCGGCGAGGCCGTTCCGTCGACGTCCCATGTCCCATCGATGTCGACCGCGACGAGATCGCCGCGACTCTCGGTCACCCACAGCTCCGCGGCACCCGCAGTGAGACCGGCAGCCGTCGCGGTCGCGTCCGACGAGGCAATCCGATAGTGGATCGCCGGGCGATCGTTCCGGGTCTCCCGCCCCACCTCGCGGAGACCAGCCGAGAGCCCATCGAACTCGGACACGAGGTCGATGGGCGACAGGGGCTGGAACGCGGCGTCGAAATCGGCAGCCCCGCCCGGGCTCTTCTTCCACGGCCCGGACCCCTCCTTCTGCCACGCCTCGTCGCCGATGACGACCGCCTCGAGGCGACCGCCCGCGAGGCCATCGACGCCTTCCATCGCGAACCGCGCCGCGGGGTGGTCCGTCTGGATCAGCGTCGCCGTCATCGACACTCGACCGTCGGACGCGGAAGACGCCACGAGACCGGTACTCGCGACGGTCACCCGGTACGAGTCCAGATCGCCGAGACCATTCGCGGCGCTGGCGAAGCCGATCTCGTCCGGTGTGTCACCGGGTGGGGTGGGCACCTCGTCCGGAGCGTCGCTCGGCAGGACGATCGGCTCCGGCGTCCGGCTGACCCGGCTGGCCTTCGGCGCGGTCGGCGGGCTGAAGAGGGCACAGCCGGCAACCACGACGGACACAGTGGCAGCGACGGCGATCGCGGCGACGGAGCGCGGATTGCCGTGATCGACGAGGAGGCGACCCAAGCGACGGACCTCGGGCTGCGGGACCGCGGGAGGATAGCAGGCGGCTCGCCGCCGACCCGCCCTCGTTACCCCGGTTCGGGCGCTGCCGCGGGAGCCGTCGATTGGCGGACCACGAGGGCCGGAGCGACGACGACGTCCTCGACGGTCTCTCGAGCGACCCGGCCCTCGATCATGTCGAGCAGGAGGTTCGCCGAGATCCGCCCCATCTCGACACCGGCCTGGTTGATCGTGGTGAGCGGCGGGATCGTGAACGAGGCGATGTCGATGTCGTCGAAGCCGACGATCGAGACCTGGTCCGGAACCACGACCCGGGCCTGGAACGCCGCCTGCAGGAGCCCGATCGCGATCGTGTCCGAGGCGGCGAACACGGCCGTCGGGCCGGCCGGACGGTCGAGGTGGGCGAAGAGCTCCCGGCCCAGCCGGTATCCGGGCTCCGGATCGGGCTGCGTCGTGAAGTAGATGCGCGCGCGGTCACCCAGTCCTCGATCGCGCATGAACGTCTCGTAGACGCGCGCGCGGAGCGGTCCGTCGGCCATCCGCTCGTCGGCGACGCAGACGATCCGGCGATGGCCGAGATCCCAGAGATGCTCGAGGGCAAGGAGCGTTCCGGCGCGGTTGTCGACGTAGACGCCCGGGACGCGGCGCGGTCCGACCCGGTCGCTCACACCGACGATGTGCGCGTGATGCTCGGCCAGGTCGTCGAGCGTCGCGTCGCCCCCCGCGATGTCGCCGAGGAACAGGATCCCGTCGGCATGGGACTGCTCGAACATCGAGCCGTAGACGGCCGCGACGTCGGGGCTCCAGTCCACGTGACCCAGGAAGAGCCGGTAGCCGCGGGCCATCGCGACCTCGTTGACGCCGCGCAGGACCTGCAGGTGGAACGGGTCCGCGATGTCGCGGATGATCACGCCCAGCAGGGAGCTGCGACTGCCGCGGAGCGCGCGGGCGAGCAGGTTCGGCTTGTAGCCCAGGTCGGCGGCGGTCGAGAGGATCCGTTGTCGCGTCTCGTCGCGAACGGAAATGCCCGATTCGCGCCCGTTCAGGATCCGCGAAACAGTCGTAATCGAGACCCCGGCGCGCTCGGCGACGTCACGGAGAGTCACCGTTCCGCCGGACTTCGCCACGCTTCTCCTTCCGCGACCCCTTGACACCGGCGACTATCGTTCCGGTTGGACGAAAACGTCAAGGCTTATCGTTTAACCGGCGTTCGTGGTCGGCCCGGCCGGCCTCGCTGGAGGAGCGGTGGACGCCTTTCCTCGGTTCGACCTGAGCGGACGGACGGCCCTCGTCACCGGGGCCTCGCGCGGCCTCGGCGAGGCGATCTCGCTTGCCCTCGCGGATGCCGGCGCCGACGTCGCGCTCGGTCTCCATTCCGCCGCGGACGGGGCCGCGATCGTCGACCGCATCGAGGCGATGGGCCGGCGAGCCATCCGCGTCCAGATGGACATGCTCGACCTCGACCAGGTCCGGGCGGCCATCGCCGCGACCGTCGAGGCCTTCGGCCGGCTCGACATCCTCGTCAACAACGCCGGCGTGGGCCCGGAGGCGCCAGCCGAGGACGTGACGGAGACGAACTTCGACCTGACCCTCGGCGTGAACGTGAAGGGCACCTTCTTCGCCAGCCAGGCCGCCGGTCGAGTGATGATCGAGCAGGGCTTCGGCCGGATCATCAGCCTCAGCTCCCAGGCCGGCTTCGTCGCGTTGCCGACCGAATCCGTCTATTGCCTGTCAAAGGCGGCCGTGGCTCACCTCACGAAATGCCTCGCGGTGGAGTGGGGACGTCACGGAATCACGGTCAACGCGGTCGCCCCGACCTTCATCCGGACGCCCGGAACGGCCGAGGCCCTCGCCGATCGCGAGTTCGAGGCCGACGTCCAGTCGCGGATCGCTGG
>JBPYEM010000045.1:0-5695 GCA_051985205.1 Candidatus Limnocylindrales bacterium
GGGATGCTGCCGCGGACCTGGGGTCCGGACGCCGAGACCGACGCCGCTGACGCGGTGACGGCCGCCGAGGCGGGGGCCGGCGCGGAGACGGACGAGGGTTCAACCGTCGCGGTCGACGCGGCGGGTCCCGCAGCCGGCAATGCGGTCGGGTCCGGGGAGATCACGCCGGTGGCGGCGTCGCCGGTCACAGCCACGCCGACGGGTCGGAACGGGCCAACGAAGCGAACCCGGCGGCCGAAGGCGCCAGCCTCGGCGGACGCTCCCCGGGACCGCGCATCGGCCGCGGCGGTCCTCGATCCCGCCGCGTCGTCGACTGCCACTGCAGCTTCACCGCCGCGCGCAAGGGCACTTCCGGCCGCGGCGGACCCGGAGGCCGCGGCCGCCTACGCCCGGCGCCTCGAGTCGGCCCGCTCCGCCGCGGCGGTGCCGGCCGTGGACGCGGCATCGGATCGGCTCGATGCGGTGACCTCCGCGCCCGACGGATCACCGATGCCGGCAACCGCGGCGCCCCCACCGCCCGCGTTGCCGTCGCCCGCGTTGCCGTCGCCCGCGGTGCCGTCGCCGGTGGCGCAGACACCAGTGGCGCCATCCGTGGCGCCCGGGCCTGCGGTTCAGAGGTCCGTCGGGCAGGCGGCGGACGCCAGCGCGCCGTCGCTCTGGTCCTCGCCGGTCGAGATGCCCGTTCCGGCGGCGGCGTCCGCCGGCGCGGCAATTCGCGCGGCCGCGACCGTTCCCGCGGTTGCGCCGCACCCGGCCGCCTCGTGGCCGCCGCCGGACGCGCTCGCGCCGCTGCCGGAACCGCCCGTCCGGACGCCTGCGGGCGCCTACCTGGCGCCATCGGCGGTCCTGCCGCCGCTCGACGCGCCACATCCGTCCCGGAACGGCCATGGCCCGGGATCTGCGGCCCACCCCGCGGAATCCGCCGCCGAGGAACGCTCGGGACGAACGTCCCTCGCGGAGACGCTCGAGAGCTACGGGATCACCGCCGACATGCCCCGGAAGGTCGTGGGCGCCGGCGCGGCGATCGCGGTGCTCGGCTTCCTCCTGCCGTGGATCAACTCGATCGACACGGGTGGCGGCTTCCTGGACAACTATCTCGACTACTGGGGCCTCGCAGGCCCGGGTCACTGGATCGTCGCCCTCGCCCTGCTCGTCCTCGTCGGCTTCGCCTTCGCGGAGGGCACGTTCGCCCGGTTCCGGATCGGCGCGATCGCCCTGATGACCGGCGCGCTGCTCCTCGGTCTCCTGTGGACGTACCTCTTCGGCGTCGCGACGAAGTCGGTCGGCGTCTGGATCGTCCTCGCCGGAGCGACCCTGATCGCGATCGGTGGCCTGATCGACCTGCGCCGGCGTCACGCCGAGGAGCCGTCCGCCGTCTAGCGCTGGGTGGTGCGGAGGCGCAGGAATCCCCTGTTACACTGCGCCGGATGCCGGCCCTGCCGCGTGGCGGTGGTGCGGTCCGCCGTCATCCGGGACTCGCTCACGACCTAACGGAGGCAGGACCCAAGCCGCATGGATCAGATCTTCGGCGAGATCGGCAAGGCGCTGGCCGGGTTCTTCGGCAGCCCGATCGTCCAGCTCGCGCTCCAGGCGATCGCGATCTACCTGATCATCCTGTGGCTCGCCGGCGCCTACTGGGCGTTTCGGGACATGCAGCAGCGGACCGAGAACCCGATCCTGCCGTACGTTGCCGCGAGCTTCATCATCGTCTTCACTCCGATCTTCTTCCCGCTGGCGATCTTCGTGTACAAGATCGTCCGGCCGCACGAGAAGATCGGTGAGGTCTACGAGCGGAACCTGGCCGAGGAGGCGCTCCTCGCCGAGGTCGAGGCGATCAAGAGCTGCCCGACCTGTGCCCGTCGCGTGAACGAGGAATGGATCATCTGCCCCACGTGCCGGACGCGGCTGAACCGGGTCTGCCCGAACTGCAGTCGCCTGGTCGGCCTGGACTGGTCGCTGTGCGCGTGGTGTGGCAAGGACTTCGAACGACCGGCCACCGCGCTGGCCGCATCGACCGGTGGCGGTCGCCCGGCCGCGATCACGCCGCTTCCCGGCGCCGACGATCCCGCGCGGCTTGCCCGGGGCGATGGCGGGATCCAGGATCAGGGATCCGGTCGAGCGATGAGCCGAGCGCCGCGTGGCGCGACCGCGCGGCCGACACCCGACCCGCTCCCGGAGGGGTGACGAGCCCGTTCCGAGGGCGCGCGACCGCGAACGGCCGCGAACGCGATTGACGGCTCGCCGATGAGCGACGACTCGGAAGGCGCCTCGTCGCCGACGGAGGACGACCTCCCACCGCCCGGGCACGCACTCCCGCCGACCGGGGACGACCTCACGTCGCCCGGGCACGACCTCCCGCCCGCCGACCGCTATCCGGCCGCCGGCTCTCCGGACGACAGCTCGGCGACCCGGGAAACGACATCGCGGCCCATGGCGTCGCCTGATGACTCGCGGTCGGACGACTCGACCGACGTCTCCCCGCCAGAGGCGGCACGGTCCGACGTCGGGCCGCCGCCATCCCGCCCCGGGATCGGCGTCTTCACGATCGAGGGCCGGGCCGCGCCGGGTCTCTTCGTCGTGGGCTGGCTCTCGACGATCCTCGGCTTCGCGATCCTCGTCGTCGGCGCCCTCGCGCCGTCGGCCCTCTTCGTCTACTTCGTCGGCCCGCTGCTGCTGACGGTGGGCCTGATCGCCGGCTGCGGCAACCAGGCGATCGAGCGACGGGCCCGCGGTGAGGCCTACGCCGGGCCGTCGCCCTACCTGGTCTTCGCGGCGATGATCGCCGCGGTCTACGCCGTGGGCTTTCCGTTCGGGTTCGTCCTGAGCCTGGTCCTCCACCCGGGCTCCATTCCCGACTACGTCGTCCGCTTCATCGGCGTTGCCCTGCAAGCGATCGTGTTCGTCGCCGTGGTCCGGCTGACCGTCGTGGGGACCGGCGCCCTGACGTGGCCGGAGATGGGCTGGCGGCGGTTCGACCGCAAGTCGCTCGACGACGTCGTCGTCGGACTGACCTTCGCGCTGCCGATCGTCGCGATCACGTCGGTCGTCGGGGCGGTGCTGGTGGGGCTGCTCGGAACGGCCCCGGAGGCGCCGCTGCCGCCGACCGGGATCCTCGTCGGGTCCATCGTCCAGCTGATCGCCGGGGCGGTCATCGCGCCGCTTGCGGAGGAGACCGTGTTCCGCGGCTTCGCGATCAGCGCCTGGCGGCGGGCGATCGACGAGCGTGGCGCCCTGATCCGGGCCTCGCTGTTGTTCGCCCTTGCCCACGTGATCAACGTCAGCGGCGACAACCTGTCGCAGGTCGGGGCGTTGATCGTGGTCGGCTTCGTCACGCGGCTGCCGGTCGCGTTCGCCCTCGGGTGGCTGTTCGTCCGCCGAGGCTCGATCTGGGCGCCCCTCGGGCTCCACATCGGGTTCAACGGCGTGATCCTGGTCCTCGCCGAGATCGCGACCAGGGCGTCGACCGGGGGGGGCTGAGCGCCTCTCGCCGGTGGCGGCGGAGGTCGCCGCCGCCGGATCAGGGACGCAGCCCCACGCTCGCGAGCTCCGCCCGGGCGAGCCGATCGTGCCGGCCATGCGCCCAGTCACCAAGCGGATCGGGGCTGTACTCGAGCAGCGTCGGGTAGTCGATGCTCGTCAGCGCTCGCATCGCGAGAATCCGCTGGACCTCGCCGGCGGAGACGTCGGGAGCCGTCCGAATGGCCCGATGCGCGGCCCGGACGCGGCGAAGGCGCTCCAGTCGCCAGGGGAGGTAGCGATAGAGCCACGGCACGAGCGTCACGGCGGCCAGCAGCAGGGCGAGGACGATCGACACGATCAGGATGAACTGCTCGAGCTCCGTGCCGAATGCCGAGATCGGCCGGCCCGCCCGAGCGAACGCCTCCTGCGTGACGTCGCGGACCTGCGAGCCGACGAGCGGCAGGCCGGCCAGCGACGCGCCGACGTCGCGACCGCTCGAGATCATCGACTCGCCGCCGCCGCGGACGACCCGGCCGGCCTCCGCGAACCCGGCGAGGAACGAGAACAGCTGCCAGACGATGCTGCCCCAGAACGCCACCCAGGCGATCGTCGCGACGTCGGCAACCTGTTCCTTCAGCCGCTGGGCCGGGAGCTCGCTCCAGATCTTGATCATGGTGGGCCGATCCTCTCCTGCATCTCGCCCGCCTCGATACCACCGGAGCCGCAACAAACGTGTAAACGGGCCGGGCGAAGAGGTTGGTGTCGGGCGATCGGCCGCGAAGTCCGCGGTGAGCCGCCGATGAGGGGTCATCGCTATGGTCCGACGTGTTCCCGGGTCCGGATGGCGGGAGGAATCGGCGGGCTTCCGTCGTCCGGGTCCGGGGACGCCCTGCCGTCGACGCGCCGGGTCGGGACTCGACGAACGGAGGACCGATGACCGAAGGACGGGCGATCCGCGAGATCCCGGTCGACGAGCGACCGCGCGAACGGCTGGCGCTCCGCGGTGTCGCCGGGCTCTCGTCGGCGGAGCTCATCGCGCTCCTCTGGGGATCGGGGTCGCGCGGCCGCTCCGCGGTGGACCTCGCGTCGGAGGCACTCGCTCGGCACGACGGGCTGACGGGCCTTGCCCGCGCCACGGACGCGGAGCTGGAGACGCTGCCCGGCGTCGGCGCGGCGAAGGCCGCGCAGCTCACCGCTGCGTTCGAGCTCGGCCGCCGGCTCCTCGCGGACTGGCCGTCAGCGCGCTGGACGATCCGGTCGCCGCGGGACGTCGCGGACCGGCTGATCCTCCAGATGGGTCGCCTCGAGCGCGAGGAGCTCCGGGTCGTGCTCCTCAACACGAAGAACGTCGTGCTTCGCGTCGCGACGGTCTATCAGGGCAATGTGTCGTCCGCGCTCGTCCGGGTCGGCGAGCTCTTCCGCGACGCCGTCCGGCTCAACGCGACCGGCCTGATCCTCGTCCACAACCACCCCTCGGGCGACCCCGCCCCGTCGCCCGATGACCTCCACCTGACGGCAGAGGCCCAGGCCGCCGGGCGGCTCCTCGACATCGAGGTCCTCGACCACCTCGTGATCGGCCACGACGCCTGGGTCTCGCTCCGCGACCGGGGTGTCGCGTTCGGCCGGCCCGAACGTCGCGGCGGCGGCTCCTGAGCGCCCGGGTATACTGGCGCCGCTTCCCCGCCTGATCACCGAGCGCGCCCCAGCGGCCTCGGCGCCCAGCCGTCACACCGCCGCGCCGCAGCGTTCGACCGGACCCGCACGAAGGACCCACCCGCCGTCATGCTCGACCGATTCCTCGGACTCTTCTCCCGCGACATCGGGATCGACCTCGGGACCGCGAACACGCTGGTCCACGTGCGCGACCGGGGGATCGTGATGAGCGAGCCGTCGGTCGTCGCGATCGACTCGAAGAGCAAGCGAGTCCTGGCGATCGGCGCCGAGGCGAAGCGGATGGTCGGCCGGACGCCGGCGAGCATCACCGCGATTCGTCCGCTTCGCGACGGGGTCATCAGCGACTTCGACGTGACCGAGCAGATGATCAAGTACTTCGTCCACAAGGTGCACGACCGGGTCGGGCTCATCCCGCGCCCACGGATGCTCCTCGGCATCCCGTCCGGCGTGACCGAGGTCGAGAAGCGCGCCGTCCGCGACGCCGCCCTGAACGCCGGTGCCCGCTGGGCGCGCCTGATCGAGGAGCCCATGGCGGCCGCGATCGGCAGCGGCCTGCCGGTGA
>JBPYEM010000046.1:0-7218 GCA_051985205.1 Candidatus Limnocylindrales bacterium
GCGGGCCGGAAGCCGCTCGTCCAGATCACCGTCCCGATGTTCTCGGCAGCGAGGTCCAGCTCGGTGAGTTCCGCGACCGCAACATCGAACGGCACGGGCTCGTCGGCGGGCGGCAGGTCCTCGGCGACGCGCTGGGCGAACGTGTCGAAGGGTGTTTTGAACCGCTCGACGAAGAAGCGGTCCGAGAAGCCGAGGGTGTCGTTCAGGTCCATGCGGAAGGATGCCCGCGTCCCGTCGAAGCCGTCGAGGCGGCCCGCCAGCCGGATGCCGTCCGCGGCCATGTGCCGCAGGCTCACGGTGTGACCGCCGCCGTGACCGGACAGCTGTGGGTTGCAGGTGAAGCGAGCCGCCGGCGACGGGAGCGTTGCCGGCGTCGGGAGCGGCGTCCCGACCTCGCGGCCGCGCGTGCCGAGCTGGCGGAGCCACCAGAAGATGTCCTTGCCGCGGTACCGGCGCGGCGCGGTCCCGCAACGGCCGGCCGACATCGTCACGGACCGGCCCGCCGCGTGCAGCTCCTCGGCCAGCTGGACACCGGTCTGGCCGCTCCCGATGAGCAGCACGCCCCCCGGAGGCAGCTGCCCGGGATTGCGGTAGCCGTGTGAGTGGAGGCTCAGGATCGACGGGGCCAGCGCGGCAGCCACGGCCGGGATGTTCGGCCGGCCGAATGGGCCACCGGCCACGATGACGTCGCGCGCGAGGAGCTCGCCGCGCGAGGTCGACAGGCGGAATCGGGCGGCTCCGACGCCGTCGGCGGAGGCGAGCCGGGTGACGTCCGTCTCGAGCTCGACCGGCGCGTCGATCGCCGCTGCGTAGGCGCGGAAGTGGTCGACGATCTCGTCCCGCGGCATGAAGCCGTCCGGATCGTCGCCGCGGTAGTCGAATCCGGGCACGGACACGGTCCAGTTCGGCGACACGAGCCGGAAGTCGTCCCACCGGTCCTGCCAGCCGCCGCCGAGCGTCGTCCGTCGATCCAGCACGACGTGCTCGCGGCCGGCTTGCCGGAGGAGGGCGCTGACGATCAGCCCGGCCTGGCCGGCACCGACGACGACCGTCTCGACCGACCTTGTCCTGATCGCCATCGCGATTGTCCACCCTCCGATCGCTGCCGGCCCACACCGGGCCCACCTCGCCCTGCCGTAGTAGGCTAGGCCCGGATTACAACATGCGTCGCCCGAGCGACGCGGCCCAGGCAACCCGGCGTCGTCGCCGCCCACGACCGGCCCATCGGTCGATGTCGCCGTTCCCGACGGCGGGTGACGCCGTGACGAAGCGCACACGATCCTCCGGCGCGCGCGGCCGGACGGGAGGTACAGATGGAGACACCGGTGGTCGTTGCGGTGGCGATTGCCGCTGCCGCCGGCGGCGCCGTGCTCGGCATGGTCGTCCGGGGGATGTTCGCGTCCCAGGCGATGAAGGCCGCGCAGGCCGAGGCCCGTCGGATCGAGGCCGAGGCGAGGGCCCGTCAGAAAGAGCTCATCCTCGAAGCCAAGGACGAGAAGCTGCGGCTGCAGCGTGAGGCGGAGGACGAGGCCCGCGCGAGACGCAACGAGCTCAGCACGTTGGAACGGCGGCTCCTCGCTCGCGACGAGCAGCTGGACCAGCGGACGGACCTGCTCGAACAGCGGGACCGCAAGCTCCTCGATCGCGAGCGTGAGATCGATCGCGCGCGCGAAGAGGTCGCGAAGGTCCACCAGGAGCAGATCGACGCGTTGGAGCGTGTGAGCGGCGTCAGCGCCGACGACGCGAAGAGCCTGTTGCTCGAGGCGGTCCGCGAGGAGGCCGAGCACGACGCCGTCAAGCTCGCCCGCGCGATCGAGCGACGAGCCCGCGACGAGGCCGAGGAGAAGGCCCGCGACATCGTCGTCACCGCGATCCAGCGGGTCGCGGCGGACCACACCGCGGAGCACACCGTCACGGTCGTCCACCTGCCGAACGACGAGATGAAGGGCCGGATCATCGGCCGCGAGGGCCGGAACATCCGGGCGCTCGAACAGGCGACCGGGGTCGATCTGATCATCGACGACACACCGGAGTCGGTCGTCCTCAGCGGCTTCGACCCGGTTCGTCGCGAGGTGGCCCGTGTCGCGCTCACGAAGCTGATCGGCGATGGCCGGATCCACCCCGGCCGGATCGAGGAGGTCGTCGCGAAGGCCCGGGCGGAGGTCGACCTGATCGTCCGTCAGGCCGGCGAGGCGGCCGCGTACGAGGCCGGCGTTCCGGGTCTCCCACCGGAGCTGATCAAGCTCCTGGGGCGGTTGAAGTACCGGACGAGCTACGGCCAGAATGTCCTGAACCATGTCGTCGAGACGTCGCGCCTCGCGGCCGTCATCGCCGCCGAGGTGGGCGCGGACGTCCAGACGGCGAAGACCGGCGGGATGCTGCACGACATCGGCAAGGCGGTGGATCACGAGGTCGAGGGTCCGCACGCCGCGATCGGTGGCCAGATCGCCCAGCGGAACAACCTCTCCGCGAAGGTCGTGAACGCGATCGCCGCTCACCACCAGGAGGTCGAGTACACCTGTCTCGAGTCGCCGATCGTCCAGATCGCCGACGCGATCAGTGCCTCGCGGCCGGGGGCCCGCGGCGAGTCGATGGATGCCTACGTGAAGCGACTCGAGGACCTGCAGGCGATCGCCGATTCCTTCGAGGGGGTCGAGCGGTCGTTCGCCGTCCAGGCCGGTCGGGAGGTCCGGATCCTCGTCCGGCCGGACGAGATCGACGATCTCACGGCATCGCGGCTTGCGCGGGACATCGTCCGCAAGATCGAGGAGCAGCTGACGTACCCCGGACAGATCAAGGTCACCGTGATCCGAGAGACGCGGGCCGTGGAGTACGCGAAGTAAAGCGCCTCGGCGGATTCGTCGGCGTCGGCGTCCTGGTCGCCGCGTGTGCGGCTTCGCCGCCACCCAAGGCGACCGGCTTCGTGGAGGGCCTCCAGGGCCAGCCGTCGTCCGAGGCACCGGCGGAGAGCGGCTCGCCGTCCACCTCCGCCGCCGGCGACGAGCTGCCCGCGATCCGGTCGATCGAGGGAAGCCCCACGGCGACGGCGATCACGGAGATCGGCCAGCCGGATTGGCTGGCGATCGCCGGCGATTCGGTCTGGGCGGCCGGCGTTCCGCCGGGGATCGGCCGGTTCACGCTGGCCTCCGGTCGACAGCGAGCCGGGGTCGTGGTCGGAGACGTCTGTCTCGCGATGGACGTCGGCTTCGACTCGCTCTGGGCGGGCGACTGCAAGGCGAAGACCCTCATCCGGATCGACCCCAAGTCCGGTGAGATCACGGCGACGATCCCGCTGCCCGGCGCCCCGCTGGCCGAGACATCCGTCGCCGCCGGTGAGGGGTCCGTCTGGGTGACCGTCGACCATCCAGCGAGATTGGTCCGGATTGATCCGAGGACGAACCGCATCACGACGACGACCGGCGTCCCGGCGCTCGCCGGCGGGCTGCGCGCCGGGCTGGGTGGGCTCTGGTTCGCCTCCGCGTCCGGAACAGTGGTCCGGCTCGACCCGAAGACCGGCGATCGGGTGGCGGAGATCCAGGCCGGGTCCGTGCCGCGTTTCACGGCGATCGGCGGCGGCAGCGTGTGGGTGCTGAACCAGAAGGACGGGACGGTCTCCCGAATCGACCCGAAGAGCAACAAGGTCGTCGCGACGATCACGGTCTCGGGGCAGGCCGTCGACGGCGGCGACATGGCGTTCGGGGGCGGGTACGCCTGGGCTCGGGTCAGCGACGCGCTCGTCGCCCAGGTCGACCCGGATACGAACAAGGTGATCCGGCGCTTCGGTGAGCCGGCGGGCAGTGGCAGCGTCGTCGCCGACGACAACGCCGTCTGGATCAGCGCCCACGACGTCGAGACCATCTGGCGCGTCGCCCTGCGCTGACGTCGCGGGCTCGCGGCCTCGCGGACGTCGCGACGGCTGCAGCGGCCGTCGTGACGTCAGGCCGAATCGATCGAACCGCCTCGCCGGGCTCGACCAGCCGCGGCTCGCTCCGGCCGATCGTCCGGTATCGTCGCGGGCGTGACCAGCGAGCCCATCTCGAACGACGGCGCGATCGGCCGGACGCGGCCCGGCAACCCACCGAACGGCAACGCGGCCCGGCCGCCCGGCGCGCTGCGCGTGCTGATGATCGGGGACCTGATCGGCAAGCCGGGCCGGGTCGCCGTCGAGCAGCTGGTTCCGGCGTTGCGCGAGGAGCGCGGCATCGACTTCGTGACCGCCAACGGCGAGAACGTCGCCGGTGGCATGGGCTTGACCGCCTCCACCGCAGACGCGCTGCTGCGGGCCGGCGTCGACGCGATCACGTCCGGCAACCACATCTGGGACAAGCGGGAGATCTATCCGTACCTCGAGACGAGCGACCGGGTCCTCCGTCCGCTGAACTACGGGACGCATGACGTCCCGGGTCGCGGCTGGGGCGTCTATCAGGCGCTCGACGGGACGGATCTCGCCGTCCTCAACTTCCAGGGCCGGACATACATGCAGCAGATCGAGAACCCGTTCACCGACGCCGACGCGGTCCTCGACGAGTCGTCCGAGCCACTCCCGCCGGTCCGGCTCGTCGACTTCCACTGCGAGCTGACCTCGGAGAAGAACGCCTTCGGCCTGCATCTGGACGGCCGGGTGAGCGCGGTGGTGGGGACCCACACCCACGTCGTCACCGGCGACGAGCGGATCCTTCCGGGCGGCACCGCCTACCAGACGGACCTCGGGATGACCGGCCCGATCTGGAGCGTCATCGGCTTCGACCCGAAGACCGTCCTGCCGCGCTTCATCAACGCGTTGCCGACGCGCTTCGAGGTCGGCGACGGAGCGGTCATCTTCAACGCCGCCCAGATCGACATCGACCCCGCCACGGGCCGGGCGCTGGCGATCGAGCGGATCTCGCGTCTCGTCGAAGGCTGAGGCGCGGGGTGCAGCCCGGCCGGCATGCCCAGCGAACCGCTGCGACTCGCCGGGCGAGCGGCGGTGCCGGCACGAGCCGGGTCGACCTCCACACCCACACGCTCCGATCGGACGGCGTCCTCGAGCCGGTCGACCTGGTCCGGGCCGCGGCGGCGACGGGCATCCGGGTCCTCGCGATCACCGACCATGACACGCTCGGCGGGTATCGCGACCTCGTCGTCGGTCGCACGCTGCCCGACGGGTTCGAGCTGATCCCCGGCGTCGAGATCAACGCCCTCGCCCGCGGCATCCCGCTCGCCGAAGGCGAGCTCCACATCCTCGGGTTCGGGATGGATCCTGACGACGCCACGTTCGAGGCCGCGCTTGCCCGCCAGCGATCCGCCCGACGGGTCCGGTTCGACCGGACGGTCGAGCGGCTGCGAGAGATCGGGATGCCCATCGACGCGCAGCTGGAGCACCTGGATCGCAGCCGGGACGACGCTCTCGGTCGTCCGACGATCGGCCGGGCATTGACGGCGGCCGGCTACGCAACGAGCGTCGAGGACGCGTTCAAGCGGCTGATCGGCTGGTCCTGCCCTGCCTACGTCCCGCGGGAGGGGATGGGCCCGCGCGAGGCGATCGAGGCGATCCGGTCCGCCGGTGGCGTGCCGGTCCTTGCCCATTTCTCGGAAGCGCCGGGGCAGGTGAGCCTCCTCCGCGAGCTCGTCGATCTCGGGCTGGCCGGTCTCGAGGTGTTCTACATCTCCTTCCCACCGCAAACGGTCGCCGCGGTCGGCGACGTCGCCTCGTCGCTGAACCTCATCGCGACGGGTGGCTCCGACTATCACGGCGACACGAACACGTACGCCGAGGCGCACGCCGCCCTCGACGTTCCCGACGCGGTGGACGACGTGCTCCATGACGTCATCGCGAGCGCTGCGGACCAGCGGGCCGTTCGGCAGGGATGACGGCCTCGCGTACCATCGCCGGGCGATGACGCTGACGAGAACGGCGAACCGTGCCCTGCCGGTGCTCGACTCCGGTCTCGCGCCCGGTCGCCCAACGGGTCGTGAACCCATCACCGCCACCGATGAGCGCGTCGCCGAATACCGGCCCGAGGCGCCGGCCCTGCCGTCCTTCCACGTGTGGACGCTCGGCTGCCAGATGAACCGGAGCGACTCCGAGGAGATGGCGGGTCGGCTGCTCGCGGCGGGCTGCGCCGAAGCGCCGTCGATGGAAGCGGCGGATCTCGTCGTGATCAACACCTGTGCGATCCGTGAGGCTGCCGAGCAGAAGGTGATCGGCCGCCAGGGCCACCTCCAGCGGCTGAAGGCGTCGAACCCGGGGATGCGGGTCGTCCTCACCGGCTGCGCGGTTCGCGAGGCAGAGCGAGCCGGGCTCCGCCGTCGGTTCCCGGCGGTCGATCTGTTCCTTCGGCCGGACGAGGAGCCGGAGCTCGTCGACCGCCTCGGATTGGCCTCCGCTCAGGCCGCGATCGGGATCGGGCTCAGCGGACGCTTCGGGGCGACCAGCGCAGCGACGACGACCGTCGGGCGGACGACGGTGGGTGCGGCCGACCATCTGCCGGTGACGAGGGCGAGCGCGGTCGCCTCCGGCGCGGTCGCCCGCGAGTCCGCCATCAGCGCCTGGCTGCCGATCGTCTACGGCTGCGACAAGACCTGCACGTACTGCATCGTCCCCTTCAGCCGTGGACCGGAACGGAGCCGGCCCTTCGACGATGTCGTCGACGAGGCCCGGTCCCTCGCCGCGGCGGGCTACCGCGAGGTCACGCTGCTCGGTCAGAACGTCAACTCCTACGGCCACGACCTGCCGGCGGAAGCGCGCTTCGCGGACATCGACACGGACCGCTGGGCGGGCCGCCGCCTCGACCTCCACGGCCGGCCCGACCTGGCTGCGTTGATCCGGGCGATCGACGGGATCCGAACGGCGGACGGCGTGCCCGCGATCCCCCGGCTTCGGTTCGTAACGTCCCACCCCTGGGACCTCTCGGATCGGCTGATCGCGGCCATGGCCGATTGCCCGTCCGTCTGTGGCCATCTCCACCTCCCCGTCCAGAGTGGTGACGATGCCGTCCTGCGGCGGATGGGTCGCCAGTACACGATCGAGCACTACCTCGAGCGGCTGGAGCGGATCCGGTCGGCGGTGCCGGGGATCGCGATCTCGACGGACGTGATCGTCGGCTTCTGCGGCGAGACCGACGCCCAGTTCGGGGCGACGCTGCGGCTCCTCGAAACCGTTCGATACGACCAGGTGTTCGCGGCGGCGTACTCCGAGCGGCCCGGAACGCCGGCAACGCGTCTTGCCGACGACGTGCC
>JBPYEM010000047.1:0-2860 GCA_051985205.1 Candidatus Limnocylindrales bacterium
TGTCGTTCCTCACGAACCTCGCAGAGCGCGTCCTGCCGTCCGAGCCAGACCCGTCGCCCGGCAACGGGAGCGGCAACGGCACCGGCCCGAACGGGTCGCCGACGACGACTGGCACACCAGGGCGATCCGGCGAGCCGGCATCCTCCGGACGGCAGGATCCCCGTCATGGTTGACCGGATCCTCGGCCGCGCCGGCCGCGAGCCGTCGTCCGGCGAGCCGGCCACGCCGGCACCGGATCCGCATGTCGCAGACCCCAGGGCCGCCACCTGGGCCCGGGTCCAGCTCGCGCGCAACCTCCGCCGGCCGCGGATCATGGACCTCGTCGGCGCGATGGCCGACGAGTTCGTGGAGCTCCACGGCGATCGGCTGTTCGGCGACGACGAGGCGGTCGTGACGGGCTTCGCCCGGATCGACGATCGGCGCGTGGTGGTCGTCGGGCAGCAGAAGGGCGCCGACACGGACGAGAACATCCGTCGCAACTTCGGGATGCCCCATCCGGAGGGCTACCGCAAGGCGATGCGCGTGATGGAGCTCGCGGAGCGCTTCGGGCTCCCGGTCGTCACCTTCGTCGACGTGCCTGGCGCTCATCCCGGGCCGGAGTCCGAGGAACGGGGGATCGCCGAGGCGATCGCCCGGTCCATCGGCCTGATGAGCCGCCTGCGAACGCCGATCGTGGTCGTGATCACCGGCGAGGGCGGCTCCGGCGGCGCGCTGGCGATCGCCGTCGGCGACGTGGTGGTGGCACTCGAGAACGCGGTGTACAGCGTGATCAACCCGGAGGGCTGCGCGTCGATCCTGTGGCGGACGGCCGACGAGGCACCGACCGCCGCGCTCGCGATGCGGATGACCGCTCCGGAGCAGCAGGCGCTCGGGGTGGTGGACGTCGTCGTGCCGGAGCCCGGCGAGGGTGCCCACACGGATCACGCGGAGACCGCGCGCCGCCTCCGGGCGGTGATCGTCGATCAGCTCGACGCCCTGTCGAAGGTCCCGCTCGACGATCTCGTCGACGCGCGCTACCGTCGCTTCCGCGGGCTCGGCGCGTACCGAGAGGTCGAGACCGCGCCACCGCCACCGCCGGAACGGCCGGGAATCGCCGATCGCCTCCGGAATCTCCTCGATCCGGGCCGCTGGTCCGGCATCCCGTCCATCCCTGCCGGCCGCGGTGACCGCGAGCTGCCGGCCCGCGACGAGGTCTGACCCCGAGTGACCGCTGATGCACGCCGAGCCGCGAGCCGCCGCGATCCCGAGTTGCCGGCGAGATCATCCCGAGGTGACTCGTCGCCGATGAGCGCCCGCTCGGCGACGGACCGGCAGGCGGACCACGCCGCCATCGATCGGCTCGCGGACGAGCTCGTTCCGGCCCTGATCGCGAAGCTGTCCGCGTCGGGGCTCGGCGAGATCGAGATCGGTGAGGGCGACTGGACGATCCGGGTCCGACGGCCCGCGGACGGCAGCCGCGGCGAGCGTCGACCGACGGATCGCGGCGCACGCCAGGGGCCGGGCCACGCCGGTCACGGCCACGGCACCGCCGGGTTCGAGGCGCACCGGCCGGCTCGAGACGGTCGCCCGGGAGGGGCGACGCCCGTCGCGTCGTCGAACGGCAGCAATCCCGCCGCGGACGACCGCGAGGCTTCCGTCGCAGACCTGATGAACGCCCACCGCGCGATCGCCACGTCGCCCGCCGTCGGAATCTTCCAGCCGCGATCGGAGGCGAAGACGGGTACCCGCGTCCGGGCGGGCGATCGGCTCGGCGCAGTCGACATGCTCGGGATCCCCCAGGAGGTCGTGGCTCCGGCGGATGGGGTCGTCGGCGCGAGTCTCGTGGAGCCGGGCGAGGCCGTCGAGTACGGCCAGGAGCTCGTCGTCATCGAGCTGGCGGCGCGATCGGCGGACCGCGGCGCGAGCGCCGCGGGCGCAGGGGGCGAGGGCTGATGTTCCGCAAGATCCTCATTGCGAACCGCGGCGAGATCGCCCTGCGGATCCTCCGTGCCTGCCGGACGCTCGGCATCGAGTCCGTCGTCGCCTACAGCGAGGCCGACCGCGATTCGCTCCCGGTCCAGCTCGCCGACGAGGCGATCTGCATCGGCCCGTCGGACGCGCGCCGGTCGTACCTCTCCGCGCCGGCGGTCATCAGCGCGGCGATCGTGACGGGCTGCGACGCGATCCATCCCGGCTACGGGTTCCTCTCGGAGGACGAAGGCTTCGCCGAGGTGGTGCGGGCCCACGACCTGACGTTCATCGGGCCGCCGGCGAACGTCCTCGAGCGGTTCGCGAACAAGGAATCGACCCGGCGCCTGCTCGGCTCGCTGGGGTTGCCGACGATCCCCGGCTCCAACGGGATCCTCCGCGACGACGCCCATGCCCTCGAGGAGGGCGACCGGATCGGGTACCCGATCCTGATCAAGCCCGCGGCCGGCGGTGGCGGCAAGGGCATGCGGATGGTCCGGACGCCGCGCGAGCTGGAGGCTTCGCTGAATGTCTGCCGCTCAGAGGCGCGGTCCGCGTTCGGTGACGACTCGCTGTATCTCGAGCGTTGGCTCGACGAGACGCGCCACGTCGAGGTCCAGGTCGCGGTCGATCGCTACGGTCGCGGCGTCCATCTCGGGGAGCGTGACTGCAGCGTCCAGCGGCGGCACCAGAAGATCCTCGAGGAGGGTCCGACCCCCGCCCTCTCGCCGGAGGCCCGGACCGAGCTCTGCATGCGCGCCGTTCGAGCGGACGTCTCCGCCGGCTACGAGAACGTGGGCACGCTGGAGTTTCTCGTCGACCGCGAGGGCAACTTCTATTTCATCGAGATCAACTGCCGGATCCAGGTCGAGCACCCCGTGACCGAGATGCTCACCGGCGTCGACCTCGTCGC
>JBPYEM010000048.1:0-2696 GCA_051985205.1 Candidatus Limnocylindrales bacterium
CTCGGGGTCGCCGACCGCCCGGATGAGACGGCGGTCCAGGTCGGCCAGACCGCCGTGGCGATCGACCAGGCGCGGCTGCGGATCGCCAGGATCGCGTCCCCAGGCCAGGGCATTGACGGTGAAGTCGCGACGGTCCAGATCCGCCTCGACGGATTCCGTGAACTCGACGTGATGGGGTCGTCGGAAGTCCGCGTAGTCGTGGTCGCGGCGGAACGTCGTGATCTCGGCGCCCGGAACCGCCACCGTGCCGAAGGTGTTCTCGTAGACCGCATCGGCGAAGAGCGCGGCGGTCCGCTCGGGCACGGCGGACGTCGCGAGGTCCCAGTCCCGGGTGGGCCGGCCCAGCAGTGCGTCGCGCGGCCCCCCGCCCACGACGTACGCAGCGTCGCCCGCCGCCCACAGGGTCTCGAGACGGCGCCGGACGTCGGCGGGGATCGCCGCCGCGACGATCTCGGCCGCCCGGTCCGCATTCTCGACCGGCAGCCGGTCGCTCAGTTCCGCCCCAGGAAGAGGTAGGTGCGCCAGGCCTCGTTCCGCTCGTCGGCGAGGTACGGCGTGAACATCGAGTAGATGTCGCTGCGCGGCTCGAACGGCGGCCGGTGCAGCCGGTATCGCGCCTCCTCGAGCGTCTTGCCGCCCTTGCGGTGATTGCACGACTTGCACGCGGTGACGAGGTTCTCCCAGGTGTGACCGCCGCCGCGGTGCCGCGGCACGATGTGATCGAGCGTCAGGTCGTGGCTCTGCCGGCCGCAGTACTGGCACGTGTGGCGGTCGCGGGCGAAGATCTCGCGCCGGCTCAGCTTGACCCGGGGCCGGGGCCGGCGGACCTGGTACTGCAGCCGGATCACGGACGGCGCGTGGAACTCCGTCCGCGGCGTCCGGATCACCTGATGGTCGTACTCGATGATCTCGGCCTTCTCGCCGAACACGAGCCGGAACGCGCGCGGCAGGTTGCACACGTTCAGGGGCTCGTAATTCTGGTTCAGGACGAGGACGACGCCGTTCATCGCCCACGCACGATACCAAGAACCACCGAACGTGCTGGGACCTTCAGTCGCTCCCCAGCCTCGGCCGCCCGGCCGTGTCCGTCGGGGGCCGACCAGACGCCTCCGTTGCCCGGCCGGTCGGCTGGCCGGTGGCCGGGTCCCAGCCACCCGCCTGGCCGACCTTCGTGGCTAGCGGCCGGTCGAGCGCATCCGCGATGAACCGCGCCGCGACGAGGACGGCCTCGAGCTCCACGCCGTGCTCGAGCCCGGTCCCGTCCAGGAGGTAGACGAGGTCCTCCGTCGCGAGATTGCCCGCGGCACCGGGCGCGTACGGACAGCCGCCGGTCCCACCCGTCGAGCTGTCGAAGCAGCGGACGCCGGCGGCGAGCCCCGCCACGACGTTGGCCAGCGCCGTGCCACGCGTGTCGTGGAAATGGAAGGCGATCCGGTCGATCGGAATGCCGGCATCCGTCGCCCCGGCGACGATCTCAGTGACCTGCGGCGGGACGCCGACACCGATCGTGTCGCCGAAGCAGACCTCCTCGACGCCGAGGTCGATCAGCCGTCGGGCGACGCCGACGGCCCGGTCCGCCTCGACGGCGCCGCTGTACGGGCAGCCGAAGGCGGTCGAGATGTAGCCGCGCCGCCACCAGCCCAGGTCGCCGGCCCGGCGCAGCACCGGCGCGAAGGCCGTCAGCGACTCCTCGACGGTCATCCGGATGTTGCGGGTCGTGAAGGCATCGGTCGCAGCGGTGAAGACCGCGATGGCATCCGCGCCGGCCACCTCCGCCCGCTGGAGTCCGCGGAGGTTCGGGACGAGAACCGGGTAGCGGACGCCGGTGCGGCGGGGAAGGGCTGCCATCAGCTCCTCCGCATCGGCGAGCTGGGGGATCGCGGCGGGCGCAACGAAGGAGGTCGTCTCGATCTCGCGGAGTCCCGCGTCGGCGAGGAGGTCGAGGTATCGGAGCTTCGTCGCGAGCGGGATCGAAGCCGGCTCGTTCTGGAGGCCGTCGCGCGGTCCCACCTCGTAGATCCGGACGCGGTCGGCCGGCGCCGTGCCGCTCATGGGACGATGGCTCGCGTCAGCCGCGGGGCGGATCCGCCGCGCGATCGACGTCGGCGATCCGGACCTCGATCCGGCCGATCTCGTCGACCGCCGCGCGATACGCCTCGCTTCCGAGCGGGGCGTCCGCGCGGCGCCGGCGGGCCTCGGCGTGGAGCGCGATCAGCGCACCGCGGTCCGCGGGGAGGCTCCGATCGATCCGGGCGGGCCGGCCGTGGGCAGTCGCCGCGTGGTGCTGACCGCCGGCGGCATCGGCTGCCGCGCCGGACGTGCCGTCCGCGCCACCAGCCGCGGCGCCGGCCGTCGAACCGCCCGTCGCGCCGGCGGTCTCGCTGCCCGTGCCCTGGGCTCCGGCCGTGCCGCGCTGCCCCGCGGGGCGCGCCTCGCGGGGATCGTCGCGATCCTTCAGCTTGTCCTTCGCCATCGGTCCTCCTGCCGCCGAAGCGTAGCGCAGGCCGTCCTCAGCCTTCGATCCGGGCGAGCAGCTGCCCGCGCACGACCTGCTCCCCGACGCGGACGGCAACCTCCGCGACGCTGCCGCTCGACGAGGCCACCACGACATGCTCCATCTTCATCGCCTCGAGGGTCACGACCGCGTCGCCGGCCGACACCGCATCGCCGACAGATCGATGGACCTGGAGGACCGC
>JBPYEM010000049.1:0-10142 GCA_051985205.1 Candidatus Limnocylindrales bacterium
GGCCACTCCGGCTCTTCCCGGCTCGCGCCTTCGGCGACGTGATCCCGATAGTTCAGGCCGACACAGACGATCGCCCGCGGCGCGCCGGGCCCGAACCGCTCCGCGATCGGGTTGCTGGTCACGCGCCAGGTGCCGCGATCGGGTTGGTGGTCACGCGCCAGGTCTCGCGATCGGGTTGCTGGTCAACCGCCGAGTGGCCGCGATCGGGTTGCCACCACCGCGGGGCGCCGCGATCAGCTCGCGGCCGGGGACTGGGCTGCGGACGGCGCGACCGACCTCCCCGGAGCGGCCGAGCTGCCGTCCGACGGGCCGGCCGAGCCCGCGGGTGCCGCGGACCCGCCGGCGGACGGCGACGGGCTCACGTTGCAGTACAGCTTCTCGGGCGGGGCCACCATCACGCCGTTCGCGTCGAGGCGCTCCGATTCGGTCGCATAGAAGCGAAGGACCAGACTCGGGTCCCAGCTGTCCAGGTACAGGACACGACCCCAGACGAGCGCGGCGTACGGATGGGGCATCTGATCGAACGCGGCAATCACCGGTGAGATCACGCCGACCGGCACCTTGCAGATGGGGCTCGGTGGGAACGTGTCATAGAACTGCTTGAACGCGGCCTGCCCGTCCGACGTCGCCCCGGGGCTGTCGCTCCGATACAGGACGACCATCGCTCCGTGCTCCAGGTTGTGGACCCAGTTGGGCGGACCCACCTTGTCGCCGGGCTTGTAGACCCGCGGCTGGATCGGCCCGAGACCCTGGGCGGAGTAGTGGTTGCCCGAAGCCGGCGGACAGTAGGTATAGATGAACGGCGGTCCGGCCTGGTGGGTCGCCCCCATGTAGTCCTCGACGAAGCCGAGACGCTCGCTGGAGCCCGGCGAGACCGTGGGCGTCGGCGACGGGTTGAACTCGGTCGAACACGTGAAGGCCGCCGCGGTCGAGCTGAAGAACAGGAACGCGCCGACGACGGCGACGGCGGCGACCGCCGCGACCCCGATGATCGCGTTCCGGTAGCGCTCGAAGAAGCTCGGCTCGCGATAGGTCCGGGCGCGCTCACGGCGACCGGCTCGACTACCGGCGGTCGAGCCCGCGGGGCGACGGGATCCCGTCCCGGCTCCGGGTCGCGCCGTCGCGCCGCCCGTCGGCGCGGCCGATCCGCCGGCCGCGCCGGCCGCGCCCTCGATCGATCGCCCCGCGCCCGTGGCGCCGTCGACCGGTCGTCCCCCGGTGGCCCGGCGGCTCTCGCGCGCCAGGCGTGCAGCGCGTCGGGATTCCTTGCTCACAGTGTGGCTGTGCCTCGTCTCGTGGTCATCGGGAAGCGCGTCGATGACGCGCTCGAGCGCGCGAGGCGACGCCCGCGCGGCCCGGCAAGGATACGGTCAAGCGTGCCCGACCGTCACCGGTCCTCACTCCTCGTTGAGCCATGCCCGCGCCGCCGGGGAGAGGAGACCCCGGAACAGGAGGATCGCAAGGACCGCCAGGACGACGGTCTGCGGGACGAGCCCGAGGGCCAGGACGTACACCAGGAGCGGCAACGTCAGGCTCGCGAGCCCCAGCGCCAGGCCGCGGGCCGCCTGCTTCCGCTGCCACCCCAGCGGGGTCGTGAAGATCGTGTATGCCAGGAGCACCATCACCACGACACCGGGTCCGCTCACCGGGGCACCGATCGCGAGGTCGATCACGGACCGCAGCGAGACGCCGATCCCGGCGAGGATGACGAGCGCATAGGCGAGGAACAGCCGGATCCCGCCCGGCATCGCCCGAAGCTGCTGCAGCACGGACACGATCGTGCCATGGCGGGAGCGAAGCCGCGGGCCGCCGGCTGGACGGGAACCGCCGGCGTTCGACGGACGGGCACCGGGCTTCCGATGACTGCTGCCAGGGCGGGAACCCGCAGCCAGCCCGGGACGGGAACCGACGGCCGGCCCCGGGGAAGCGCTGCCTATACTTCCGGACCCGTGTCCGACCTGCCGTTCCAGCTCCCCGAGGACACCGCAATGCGCCTGCGGCGCGCGCTCGACCGTGAGCGGAAGCTGGACCGCGCGCTCTCGTCTCTCGGGCCGCTCGCGGATCGAGACGTGCTCGTCATCGGCGGCGGCGAGGAGGAGCTGTCGCGTTACGCCGGCGACGGCGCGCGAGTCCGGACCGTCGACGCCGCCGAGCCGCCATGGGCGGTCGAATCAGGTTCGGTCGATACGGTCGTCAGCGTCTGGTCCGCCTTCCGCGGTGTCGAGCCGTCAACGCTGGCCGAGGTCGACCGGGTGCTTCGGCCGGACGGCCGTCTCCTCGTCGTTCACGACTACGGACGCGATGACGTGTCGCGTCTGCGCGGCGATCAGCCCGAATACGGCGCGTGGAGCCGACGCGATGGCCCCTTCCTCTCGAACGGCTTCCGGGTCCGGGTCATCCACTGCTTCTGGACGTTCGACGAGCTCGACGAGGCCCGCGCCTTCCTCGCGACTGCGTTCGGCGACGCGGGGTCGGCGGTCGGCGCCAGCCTGAAGCGCCCGCGTCTCTCCTACAACGTGGCGATCTACCACCGGGCGAGGGGTGGACGGGTCACGGAGCCGGCGCTGGAGGTGGAGTCGCGCGAAGCGGCCCCCGCAGGCGGCGGTCGGATGGCGCTCGCGTTCGCCTAGCCCCACGCGAGCTGTCGCGGCGCGGAGCCGCCACGAGCCGCTGCGTCCGGAACGGTCGGACCGCGAGGCCGTCGCCTCCGGAGCCGCCCGGCTCAGGGTCGGTCGACCACCGCAGCCGGCGTCACCGCTCCGGCCAGGACGCGTTCGTACATCGCCTCCACGTCGTCGACCATGCGGCCGACCGAGAACCGCTCCTCGGCCTCGCGCCGACAGTCCGCGCGGTCGATCTCTCCGAGCCGGCCGATCGCATCTGCCATCTGGTCGATGTCGTCGACGATGAAGCCGGTGACGCCGTCGCGGATCACCTCCGGCACGCTCGCCCGGCGGAAGCCGATCACCGGCGTCCCGGTCGCGAGTGCCTCGATCATCACGAGGCCGAAGGGCTCTGCCCATTCGATCGGGAAGAGGAGGGCGTCGGCCCCCGCCAGGAGCGCCCGCTTCGTTTCCCCGCCGACCTCTCCGACGATGCGGATCCGGTCGCCGTCCAGCCAGGGCTCCACCTCGCTCCGGACGTGCGCGAGGTCGATCGGGTCGACCTTGCCCGCGAGGACGAGGCGACGCTCGGCGAGGCGGGCCGCCTGGATCGCCCGGTCCGCGCCTTTCGCCGGGCTGAACCGGCCGAGGAACGCGAGATATCCGTCCAGCTGAGGGCCCGGTCGGCGCAGGTCGGGCTCGATGGCGCCAACGTCGATGCCGTGGTGGATGGGCGGCAGCGCACCACGGCTCGGGAACGTCGCCGCACTCGCGGCCGACGCGGCGTGGTGGAACCAGGGGTAGGCGTCCCAGATCGGCTGGACGCGCGGCGTGTACGGGTTGTGCATCGTCGAGATGACCGGCGTCTTCGACCAGGCCGCGAGGGCCATCCCTTCCACACCGGCGTGGTTGTGGATGATGTCGAACTCGCCGAGGTCGGCGTCGACGTAGCAGGCCTGCGCGTTCGCGAGCTGCAGGTACTCCGCGTGGCCGAGGCCGTCGGGCGTTCGCGAGCCGTAGCGAACAGGCTCCGGCGTCACGCTCCGAAGGCGGGCGCGCGTCCGGGAATCACCGCTCGCGTAGAGCGTGACGTCATGGCCGCGGCGGACGAGCTCGTCGGTGATCAGGCTGACGATCAGCTCCGTGCCGCCGTAGGTCCGTGGTGGCACGCGCTCGAACGTCGGAGCGAGCTGGGCGATGCGCATTGATGGCCCCCTGTTGCGGGATCCATCGTATCCGCCTGCTAGATTCCGCCCCATGAACGACCGTCGCGGCGAGCCCGCTCGCCGGGGAGTGGCCGCCTCGGTCCGGGACGAACCGGGTCCCCATCTGGGACCGATCCCGGTCTCTGCGACCGGGGTCCTGATCGTCATCGCCCTGATCGCGTCGATCGCATATCTCGCGTATGCGATCACCGTCCGGGACGCCAGCCAGATCCCGCTGCTCGCGTCCGGCGCGGTCGTGCTCGGGATCGTCTTCGCGGCGATCGCGGGCGTCGGCGCCCGGGCGACGTGGCGCTCCAGCGTGGACGGCCGGGACGCGCGGGCATTCGGCCATGCGGTGCTCGGCGGGATCGCCGCGCTGATCGCCGCCGGGTGCTTCGCGGGCGCGATCATCCTGTTCCTCGTCCGGCAGACACCGGTCGGCTGACGCCGAACGACTCGCTGACCGCTGCGTCCGGGGCCCGGCGGAGCTCGCTGCTACACTCGCGCGGCCCTCGCCCCCATCGTCTAGAGGCCTAGGACGCCACCCTTTCAAGGTGGAGATCAGGGGTTCGAATCCCCTTGGGGGCACCACCTTGGCCGTCACGAGGGAGCCACCGGGTCTCCGGACGGTTCGGCTCCCCCGGTCGCGGCGCCGCCCTCCCCGCCTCGACGCCTGCTCAGCGGACCGGGTCCCCGGCAGGAGCGCGCTGCTACCATCCCGGGCGATGGAGATCATGGGGATCCGCATCCCGACCGTCGTCCAGGACAACAACGCCCGACGGTGCGACGGCTGTCTCCGCGAGATCGAGGGCACTCCCTGGCGGATCAACCTCCTCGACATCGTCTCGACCGAGGTCGCGGCTCCCTGGACGGAGACGCCGCTGCTGAACCCCGGACCGTTCCAGTTCCACCCGGACGAGGCCTGCGTCCGACGCTGGATGGCATCGCGCGATTTCCTCTTCTGTCGGAAGGGACGCGTGCGCGAGATCATGCGACCGATCCCGATCCCCGGCGCTGATGGCGCATCCGTGCGGTGGGGCCTCTGCGACGGCATCCACCGTGACGACCACGAGCTCGTCCCGGCCTGACGATCGAGGCGTTTCCCCGCCGCCTCCCCACTCCAGCAGCGAGGTCACACCGGACGATTGACGGCCGCCGCGGCGGCTGCGATCATCCGCACGTTCCGCGCGATGCGGACCCAGATTTCCGTAGATTCCCTTCTGGAGGCACGCCGAGCTCGGTGTCGGTCGCGACCAGACCGCCGCGTCCCGCGATCCGCCCGTCCGCCGGGGACCGGCCCCTGTCGCTCGGCCCGGCGAGCCGACTCCTCGGCGTCGACCCGGACACGCTCCGGCGATGGGCCGACGAAGGCCGGATCGACGCGTTCACCACGGCCGGCGGCCACCGGCGATTCCGGCGATCCACGCTGGAGCGGATCCTGCAGGCCCGGCGTCGCGACGCGACCGTCCGGCTCGCGAGCCTCGGAGCGACCACCGACCGGTTGTCGCGCGCTTATCGACGCGGCTACACCGCCGACTCGCCGGTCGCCGACGTCCGGAACGCGGTCCCGCCGGAAGAGCGCGACGCGTTCCGCGAGGACGGTCGGGCGCTCGTGACCGCGCTCCTCGCCCATCTCGACGCCGGTCACGACCCGGATCGCGATTCGGCCGAACGCGAGGCGATCGCGGCGACGGATGCGCTCGCCCGGCGCGTGGCATTGGCCGGGATCCCGCTCGCGGACGCGGTCTCGCTCTTCGTCGCGGCCCGGCGGCCGTTCCTCGTGGAGCTCGGGGCGATCGCTCGCCGCCGCTCGCTCGATCCCGATCGCCTCAGTGCCATCTACGACGCCTCGTCGAGCCTCCTCGATCGGCTCCTGCTCCGGCTCGTCGCGACGCACCAGGAACCGCAATCCGCGACCAACGGAGACTGAGATGCAGACGCCGTGGCTCCCCGCCCTCACGACCATCCTTGCCCTCGTCCTCGCCGTCGCGCTGCTGGATCAGTGGCGGGAGCGGCGCCAACCGTTCCAGCTGATCTGGGGCCTCGGGATGCTCTTCTACGGCGTCGCGTCGCTGTGCGAGGCGCTCGGGTACGGCCTGGGCTGGAACGAGACGCTCTACAAGACGTGGTACCTGGCAGGCGCCGTCTGGACGGCCGGCTGGCTGGGTCTCGGGACCACGTTCCTCCTGCGTCGCACGCGGTTCGGCTACACCTTCGCCGTCTGCCTCCTGCTCGCCGGCGTTTTCACGCTCCTCACGCAGGCCAAGTACCACTACGAGGGAGCCGGGTCCGCGCCGGTCCTGTACCTCATCGCCGCGTTGGTCCTTGCCGCCGCCGTGGCGATCGAGACGTACTTCCAGAACGATCGCTGGCCCGCGCTCGCAGCAGCGGCCGTCGTGGGTGCGACTGCGTTGTCGCTCGTCCTGATGCTGACGACCGCCCTTCCGGCTCCCGGCTTCACCGTCAGCGAGACGACCGGCGTCCCGACCGGTGACCTCTTCCCGGGGACGATCCGTCTGCTGACGCCGTTCATGAACATCACCGGCGGCCTCGCCCTCGCTCTCGGGGCGTTGTTCTCCGCCTATGTCTTCATGCCGAAGCGGCGGGTGCTGCCCTATTCGCTCGACCCGGACCAGCCGGGCGACCAGTTCCTCTTCAACCTGCTCATCTCGATCGTCGCGATCCCGGTCAACTTCGTCGCGTCCCTCCCAGGAGCGGTTCGGGCGCTCGTGACGGGCCGGCTCCACAGCCGTGTGCCGGCGACGATCCTCATCGCGGTCGGCGGCTTCCTGGCGAGCGGCGGTGACACGCTGAACCGGTTCGGCGTGACGAGCGTGTTCGAGATCGGCAAGTTCCTCGCTGTCCTCTGCCTGCTCGCGGGCTTCCTCGTCTCGATCGAGGCGTTCCGGGAGATCCGGGTTCCGTTCACGACGGTCGTGCTCCGGCACGCTCGGCGCGAACCCGCCGATGCCGACTCGGGCCCAGGCGCCGCGGACCCGGGCCCGGAAGTCGACGCGGGCGCGACTCCGGCCTGAACTCGCGATCGGCGCCGCGCGCGGATCACCCCGAGGTCCACGCGGCCGTGGACGCTGACCTCCCTCGCACCGGGCTCTCGACGCGGCCGGCGTCCTGTCGGTCGAGCACGGACGATCGCGATCCGCGACGATGGACGACGATCGCCGCGGCTCCGGGCGAGACACCGCGACGGCGGGAGGTGAGGGGATGGCAGACACGGCCGACGGGTCCCGGATCCGCGTGCTGCTCGTCGACGATCACGGCGTCGTCCGGCGCGGCCTGCGCGGCTACCTGGAGCTGCTCGACGACATCGAGGTCGTCGGCGAGGCGGAGAACGGCCTCGAGGGGGTCGAACGGTCGGTGGAGCTTGAGCCCGACGTGATCCTGATGGACATCGTCATGCCTCAGCTCGACGGCATCGGCGCGATCGGCCGGATCAAGGCGGCCCAGCCGGCGGTCCAGATCGTCGCCCTGACGTCGTTCATCGAGGAGGAGAAGGTCCTCGCTGCGCTCGAGTCCGGCGCCAGCGGGTTCATCCTCAAGGATGCCGACGCCGACGATGTCGCGGCCGCGATCCGAGCCGCCCACAACGACGAGGTGCATCTCGATCCGGCGGCCGCCCGGATCCTCGCCAAGGGGATGCGCAATCGCGTCGAGCAGCCGCCCGCGGAGCCGCTCACGGAGCGCGAGCTCGAGGTCCTGTCCCTCGTCGGCCACGGCAGAAGCAACAAGGAGATCGCGTCCGACCTCGGGATCACGGAGCGGACCGCCCGGACCCACGTGAGCAACATCCTCGGCAAGCTCGACCTCCAGAGCCGCACGCAAGCCGCCCTCTACGCCGTCGAGCGCAAGCTCGTCAACTGAGGCCGCACCGATCACGTCTGGTCCTGCGGCCCCGTCGGGCGCGGTCGATCGACGGCCGACGATCGTCTTCCTCCACGGAACGCGACTCACGGGGAGCCAGTGGGCCGTCCAGGCGGCAACGCTTGGCGACGAGTTCCATTGCCTGGCCGTGGACCTGCCGGGCCATGGGATCGCCGCCGGGATCCCGTTCGACGTCGACGACGCGGCCGACCGCGTCGACGCGATCATCGCCGCGGACGCACACGACGGCCGGGCGATCGTCGTGGGCCTCTCGCTGGGAGGCTTCGTCGCGATGGCCCTCGCCGCCCGGCATCCCGCGGCGGTGGCCGCGCTCGTCGTCGTCGGCGCGAGCGGCGACCCGGTGGGGTTCCGTTCCTTCGGCTACCGCCTGCTCGGCGCCGCGTTCCAGCACCTCCCGCTCCGCTTCCTGGAGCGGGCGAACCGTGCCTATTTCTCGCGGCGCTATCCGAGCGTCGCCGCGGAGCCGATCCTTGCCGGCGGCTTCTGGTTCCGGGGCGGCGCCGCCGCCGTCCGATCGCTCGTCGGCCAGGAGTTCCGGCCGCGCCTCGCGGCGTATCCCGGGCCCAGCCTCCTGATCAACGGCGAGCTCGACGTCGTCTTCCGGCCGACGGCGCGATCCTTCGCGGCGGTCGCCGTGGACGGCAGGCACGTCGTCATCCGTCGGGCGACGCACCTCGTGAACCTCGACCAGCCGGAGGCGTTCACCGCGGCGGTGCGGCGGTTCGCGCGAGAGATCACGACTCCACGAGAGACGGCCGGCTGATCTCGCCGGGTCGCTGCAATGCCGGCCGCGGCACGCTCCGCCAGCCGGTGGCCGGCCCCTGGCGAGGCGGTCCCGAGAGGGGCCGATGGTATCCTCGGCCCACCGACCAAACCGTCCGATCCTGAGGTTCGATGCGCGTTCGAAAGGCTGTCTTCCCTGCCGCCGGCTGGGGCACGCGGTTCCTCCCAGCCACCAAGGCGCAGCCGAAGGAGATGCTGCCGCTCGTCGACAAGCCCGTCATCCAGTACGCGGTCGAAGAGGCCGTGGCGGCCGGCGTCGAGCAGGTCATCATCGTCACCTCGAGCCAGAAGCGGGCGATCGAGGACCACTTCGACACCTCCTACGAGCTGGAGCGACTGCTCGAGGAGAAGGGCGACATCGAGATGCTCCGCCAGATCCGCCACATCTCGGATCTGGCCCAGGTGACCTATGTCCGCCAAAAGGAGCAGCTCGGCCTCGGTCATGCCGTCCTCGTCGCGAAGGAGGTCGTCGGCCACGAGCCGTTCGCCGTGATCCTCAGCGATGACGTGGTCGTCGGCGACCGGCCGTGCATCGGCCAGCTGATCCACGCCTACAACGAGGTCCATTCGTCGGTCGTGGCCGTGATGGAGGTCCCGCGCGAGGAGACGCAGCGCTACGGCGTGATCGCCGGCGAGCCCGTGGAAGGGGGCCTCAACCACGGCCGGCTCCATCGCGTGAGCCGTCTCGTGGAGAAGCCTCGCCCGGACGATGCGCCGTCCAACCTGGCGATCATCGGCCGCTACGTCCTCACGCCGAAGATCTTCGACAAGCTCGAGCAGACCCAGCGGGGCGCCGGTGGCGAGATCCAGCTCACGGACGCGATCGAGGCCCTGATGGAGGAGCAGGCCGTCTACGGCTACGAGTTCGACGGCGTTCGGTACGACGCCGGGACGACGATGGGCTGGCTGAAGGCGTCCGTCGAGCTCGCCCTCCAGCGGCCGGAGCTCGCCCCGGAGTTCCGGCGCTACCTCCAGTCGCTCGACTTCTAGGCGCGACTCGCCGAGCCAGGATCTCCCACCGGGTACCATGCCGTGCGGCGCGTCGCCGCCGGAGGGGGCCCGATCATCGGCGCGACGCCACGGGGACCCCTGCAACGGAGAACGACTTGGCGGAGATCGGGACGGTTCTCGGCGGTCGTTACCGCCTCGTGGAGCTGCTGGGCCAGGGCGGGATGGCCCGGATCTACCGCGGCCACGACAACCAGCTTGACCGGGACGTCGCGGTCAAGTTCCTCCGTCCCGAATACGGCCGCGACCCGGACTTCGGCTCACGCTTCCGCCACGAGGCGCAGGCGGCGGCGTCCCTCAACCACCCGAACATCGTCTCCGTCTACGACTACGGCCAGGACGCCGCCGGACCGTTCATCGTCATGGAGCTCGTGGACGGCGAGGACCTCGCCTCGATCCTGAAGCGGAGCGGAGCGCTCCCGCCGCGGCAGGCCGCGCGGATCACGGCCGAGACGGCCCGGGCGCTCCAGGCGGCCCACCAGCGCGGGATCGTCCACCGCGACGTGAAGCCGGGCAACATCATGATCGACCGTGACGGCCGGGTGAAGGTCACGGACTTCGGGATCGCCCGGGCCATCGCGGAAGCCCAGATGACGTTGCCCGGAACGACGCTCGGCTCCGTCCACTACTTCAGCCCGGAGCA
>JBPYEM010000050.1:0-9976 GCA_051985205.1 Candidatus Limnocylindrales bacterium
ACACGGAAGCGATGTCCTCCTTCTGATCGTGAGAGGAGGAGCGACCATGGGGCGCGCAGGCCGCGCGGCCGATTCGGCGTCTGACGCGACGGGACCCCGGTACGACGACCGGGGCCCGAAGGCGGCGGAACCTAGCGGCGGAGCCCGAGCCGTCCGATGACGGCGCGGTAGCGCGTGTTGTCCTTCTTGATCAGATACGCAAGAAGGCGACGGCGCTGGCCGACGAGCTTGAGGAGGCCGCGTCGCGAGTGGTTGTCCTTCGGAAAGCTCCGGAGATGCTCGGTCAGCCCCTTGATTCGCTCCGTCAGGAGCGCGATCTGGACTTCCGGCGAACCGGTGTCACCGTCCTTGGTGGCGAACCCGGTGATGATCTCCTGCTTTGCTTCCCGCGCGAGCGGCACTCGGTCCTCCGAACACGAAGACTGGTTGATCTGGTCCTTCTATGACCGGCGAAGGGTAGCAGCCCGGTTTCGAAGCGGCAAATGCGGGACGGCCGGCCCGACCCCCCCGACGCTCAGACCGCCACCGCGTCGGGCCAGCAGAACTCCGCACCGACAAGCGGATCGCCGGGGACGAGATCGTCCGGCTGGAATGGCACGCGGAAGGTGAACGCCGCGGCCGTGGGCCCGTCCCCGGCGGAGTCGCTCGAGGCGATCGATCGCCTCGCCGACGCTCGGGATGTGACCGACCGGGACCCACCACAGGACGAGGTGCGCCACGTCGAGCCGATCGAACCACTCGCGGCGGCGGCGCAGCACCTCCGTGTGCGCGCTCGAGTAGGTGAACGCCCGGAGCGCTTCGATCGACTGCCAGACCGACATGTTCAGCAGCAGCAGCGGGTCGTCGAACGCGTGGATGTCCGTCGCGTTGCCGGCATCGGTCTGGAGTCGCCACACGAACCCGGGGGCCGCATCGGCGAGGGCGTTGATCGGCTCCAGGGCGGCCATGAACTCGGCGATCTCGGGGGCGCTCGTGGGCGCGACCATCCGTCCGACGTTCAGCTGGGCCAGATGCCAGCGACGCTGACTCACGCTGTCCTCCTCGTGAGCTCGATACGGATCATTGCGGCCGCACGGTCCGCGATCCGGATCTCCGTTCCTGCGACGATCACGGCGCCTGGTCGCCCGTCGATCGTGGCAGCGTAGTCGCCACTGGGCGGGAGCGCGACCGGCATGGAGAAGACGACGCGACCGGCGTCGTCGGCGTCCCCGGTGACGGCGTACGGCCGGCCGAGGAGTCGCTCCGCTTCGGCCAGGTCACCGGTGGCGATCGCGGTGCGGATGTCCGACGAGCGGACCTCGCGGCCCCCGAGCGTGAACGGCGGCACCAGGACGACCTCGAAGCCCGTCCGGCGGCCGAGCTCGGCGACGCTCGCCGGCGTCCCGCCACGCTCGTGTCCGAATGCCGCGTCCGGCGTCATGACGAAGCCGGCGAGGGCGCATTGATCGGCGATCCCGCTGACGAAGGCGTCGTAGGGCGTCCGACGCAGGGCATCGTCGAAGTGCTCGATCACGACGACGTCGATCCCGAGCTCCGCGAGCCGCTCGAGGCGCTCCGTCGGGTCCATCAGGAGCGGCGGCGCCTGGCCGAGGAGGATCGCGTCCGGATGGGCGTCGAACGTGATCACCGCCGGGTGCACGGAGCGGAGACGCGCCTCGCGGACGAGGTGCTCGAGCAGCCAGGCGTGTCCGAGGTGCAGCCCGTCGAACACGCCGATCGAGACGAGCAGGGGACCGTCCTCCGGGATCAGCGCCGCTCGCCCGATGGCGGTTCGCACGGTCACGATGGTCCCGCCTCCGGCTCGATCAGGACCTTGTCTGGTGCCAGCTTCGTCCCGATGAGACGGGCGATCGCCGCGACGGCTCCGTCCGGCGTCACGAGCTTCAGCGGGTCGCCGGGTGGAAGCGTGCCGGTGGCCGGTGGCACGCCGATTGCCTGGCCGCGGGCGATCGCCGGCAGCGATCCCAGCGGAATCGTCACGGAGAGGAGCTCCAGCCCGGCGTCGACGGGCCGCAGCAGCGCGGCGAGATCCGCCGACCCGGCCTCTGCCGCGGCTCGGACATCGTCGAGCGGCGTCGCGTCGTCGAGGGTGAAGGACCCGCTGGCCGTCCGCGTGAGCGCCCCGAGGTACGCCGCGCTCCCGACGGCGCTCCCGAGATCGCGCGCAAGCGCCCGGATGTAGGTCCCGGCGGAGCACTCCACGTCGACGATGGCAACCGGCTGATCCGCGGTCGCCCCGTCCCACTCGAGGATCTCGATCGAGTGGATCGTCACCTGCCGCGGCGCGAGCTCGACCGACTGGCCGGCCCTGGCCAGCGCGTAGGCACGCCGACCCGCGACCTTGATCGCACTGTAGGCCGGTGGTCGCTGCTCGATCTCGCCGCGGAAGGCGGCCAACGCCGTCTCGACCGTCGCCCGCGTCGGCGCCGGCGCATCGGCAGGTGTCAGCGCGCCCTCGAGGTCGTCCGTCGTCGAGGAGGCACCGAAGCACACGGTCGCGCGATAGCGCTTGCGGTCGGCCAGGTGGTATTCGACGAGACGCGTCGCGCGGCCGAGGAAGACCGGCAGGACGCCGCTCGCGAACGGGTCGAGCGTGCCGCCATGCCCGACTCGCTTCGTCGCGCTCAACCGCCGGACGAGACCGACGACGTCGTGGGACGTCGGACCGACCGGCTTGGCGACCACGAGGACGCCGTCCATTCCCGCGGACCGAGCCGTCGTGCTCAGCGACGGACCTCCGCGATGAGTCGATCTGCCTCCGCGAGAACGCGCGGCCGAGCCGCGTCGACTGGCTCCGCGATCGTCGCGCCCGATGCCCGGGCGTGACCGCCGCCGCCGAAGGCGCCCGTGAGAACGGTCGCGTCGACACCGCCGGGCCGGGTGCGGACGCTGATCCGCGTCCCCTCGGGAGCTTCCTTGAACAGGATCGCGACCTCTGCGAGCTCGGCCTGCGCGAGCAGGTCGATGATCCCCTCGGAGTGGGCCGGCAGCGCTCCGGTCGCCAGGAGGTCCGAATCGAGCAGCGTCGAGTGGACGATCCGCCCGGCGTCCGCCGTCGCGAGCCGGTCCAGGACGCGTCCGAACAGCCGAAGCTGGGCATCGGGCTTGGTGCGGTACAGGCGGCGCGAGATCTCCGACAGCGGCGCCCCGGCCTCGACCAGGGCCGCGGCGACCGCGAGCGTGCGGGGCGTCGCGTTCGGGTGGGCGAACGTGGCGGTATCCATCACGATCCCGGCCATCAGCTCCGTCGCGAGGGCCGCGTCGTCGACGTCGAGAGGCACGTCCAGCCGCGCCGCCAGCAGGGCGACCATCTCGCAGGTCGCGGCCGCCGCGGGGTCGACCCAGTCCGCCGGGCCGACGGTGTCGTTGGATGCGTGGTGATCGATCACGACGAGCGGCAGCCGGGCGAAGAGATCGGCGTGGCGTGAGGCGACGCTGCCGATCCGATCGACCGATGCGCAGTCGCTGGTGACGACGAGGTCGTAGTCGATGGCGGGATCGGGGTCCGTCCGAGCCGCCGCGATCCCCGGAACGAAGTCATAGAGCGCAGGCACCGGGTCCGCGAAGACGGGCGTCGCGATGGCGCCGGCACGCTCGACGAGCCGGCAGACGGCGAGCGTCGCACCGATCGTGTCCGCGTCCGGATTCTCGTGGCCAACCGCGAGCACGCGACGGGCGCTCGTCAGCCGTTCGACGAGCGGCTCCGGCACCGCCTCGACCCAGGGCCGGAGGTCGATCACCGGCGGCGCCGGACGACGCTCGGCCGGGTCGACGGGAGCGCCCGCCGCGACCGGCGTCGGGCGTTCTCCCGGGCGGCGACCTCGGCGGCCGCCTCCCCGAGTCCCTCCCCTTCCCAATCGCCGACCAGCGGGCGCGGCGTCGGTAGCGTCTCGCCGACGGACGGGTCGGAACCGGTCGCCCTGCCCGCTTCGAGCTCGTCGAGGAGGTGAAGGATCCGCGTCCCGCGCTCGACCGTGTCGTCGAGCTCGAGGTGGAACTCCGGGATCCGCTTCAGCCGGAGCCGCTTGCCGAGCTCGTGGCGGACGAACGGCATCGCATGGCCGAGGGCGGCGAGCGTCGCCCGGCGTTCGGCGGGCTGCCCGATCACGCTGACCAGGACCTTGGCGTGCCGCAGGTCGGGCGCGGTCTGGACGTCCGTGATCGTCGCGAACCCGATCCGGGGGTCGTCGACGTCGCGGGCGATGATCGACGTCATCTCCTGCCGGAGCAGCTCGTCGACGCGATCCGTCCGTTGGGTCATCGCGGCCCTCCGAGGCGTTCGGCCGCTACGCGACGACCCGGCTCTGCGTCTGCGTCGAGAAGCATTCGATCACGTCGCCCTCTTCGAGGTCGTTGAACCCGGCGAGGCCGATGCCGCACTCGTAGTTCGCCGCGACCTCGCGGACGTCGTCCCGGAACCGGCGCAGCGACTCGATCCGGTCCGTCGCGACGATCTTGCCGCCACGCCAGACGCGGGCACCGCCGCGGATGATGCGGCCGTCGGTGACGAAGCAGCCGGCGATGACCGTGCTCTTCCCGACCCGGAAGATCTGGCGGACCTCCGCCCGACCCTCGACGACCTCGACCACCTCCGGCTCGAGGAGGCCCTGGAGAGCCGCCTGGATGTCGTCGGTGAGCTTGTAGATGATGTCGTAGAGGCGCACGTCGACACCCTCGGCGTCGGCCGCCCGGCGGGCGGTCTCCGTGATCCGGGTGTTGAACCCGACGATGATCGCGTCGGATGCCGACGCAAGCATGATGTCGTTGTCCGTGATGTCGCCGGCGCCCTCGTGGAGGACGTTGATCCGGATCTCGTCCTGGTTGAGCTGCTCGAGCGCGTGCGAGATCGCACCGAGCGAGCCCGACACGTCGGCCTTGAGGATGATCCGGAGCTCCTTGGCCTGACCGGCCTGGATCTGCCGGTACAGGTCCTCGAGCGTCGCCCGGCCACTGCCCTCGCCGCCCTTCGCGGCCGCGGCAGCCTTGCGCTGCTCGACCATCGTCCGGGCTTCCTTCTCGTCGGCGACGACCCGCAGGATGTCGCCGGCTTCGGGCACCGCCGACAGGCCGAGGATGACGACCGCGCTCGACGGCCCCGCCTTCGGGATCCGCTTGCCTTCCTCGTTCTCGAGCGCGCGGACCTTGCCGAACGTCTCGCCGACGACGATCACGTCGCCGACGCGCAGCGTTCCGGTCTGGACGATCGCGGTCGCGACAGCTCCGCGGTTCTTGTCGAGCTGCGCCTCCACGATCGTGCCGACCGCGGCGCGTTTCGGGTTGGCCTTGAGCTCCTGGAGATCGGCAACGAGCAGGATCATCTCGATCAGCTCGTCCAGGCCGACCCGCGTTCGAGCCGACACCGGGACGAGCGGCGTGTCGCCGCCGTACTCCTCCACGATCACGCCGGCCTCGGACAGCTCGGTCTTCACCCGGTCCGGGTTCGCATCGGCCTTGTCGATCTTGTTGAGGGCGATGACGATCGGCACCTTCGCCGCCTTGGCGTGGCTGATCGCCTCGAGGGTCTGCGGCATCACGCCGTCATCCGCGGCCACGACGACGACCGCGATGTCGGTCACCTTCGCGCCACGGGCGCGCATCGCGGTGAACGCCTCGTGACCGGGCGTGTCGAGGAAGACGACCCGCTTGCCGTCGTGGACGACCTCACTCGCACCGATGTGCTGGGTGATCCCACCTCGCTCACCGCCGGCGACGTCCGTCGTCCGGATGGCGTCGAGGAGGCTCGTCTTGCCATGGTCGACGTGGCCCATCACGGTCACGATCGGCGCGCGTGGCAGGAGCTCGGCCGTGTCGTCCTCGTCGAAGAGGACCTCCTTGGCGGCCGGCGCCGGCGCCTCGGCCTCGTCGCCATCACCGGCAACGCCGGCCACTGGCGCGACGGCCTCCGCAACCTCGTAGCCGAGCTCGCTCGCGACGAGCGACGCGGTGTCGCGGTCGATCAGCTGGTTGATGGTCGCGAAGATCCCGCTCTTGATCAGCTCGCGGATGACGTCCGCCGGGTTGACCGCGAGCAGCTCCGCGAGCTCCTTGACGGTGATCGTCGAGGGCAGCTCGATCGCGCCCCGCTCGCGCGGATCCGCAACCTGGACCTGCGACAGGGCGCCGGTGTCCCGACGCGGTGGCTTGCGCGGCCCGCGTCTGCCGCGGGTGCCGCTCCTACTCCTCGCCACGCGCTCCTCCTTCGATGTTCAGGGTTGACGGTCCCGCCAGGAGCGCCTCACGGAGCTCCGTCGGGACCGGTGCCTCGAGCGCTCGCGCCAGAGCGCCCCGCTCGACGGCCCGGGTCCAGCAGTCGGCGTCGCGGCAGAGGTAGGCGCCCCTGCCGGCCAGCCGACCGGTCGAATCGATCACCAGCTCGCCGCCCGGCGTCCGGACGACGCGGACGAGATCACGCTTCGCGCGCGCCGTCCGACAGGCTACGCACGAGCGCGTCGGGACGCGACGAGGCGCGGGTCGCCCCCGCTCTACGACGCCACCTCCTTGGCGGCGCTCTTCCGTGCGCGGGGCTTCTTGGCGGGGGTCGCGTCGGCGGACGTCCCGTCGTCCGTGCCATCGGCCGATGCCTCGCCGGCCGCAACCGCGACGGGCTCCGGCGCCGGCTCGGCAGCTGCAGCCTTCGTCCTGGCCTTCGCCGCTTTCGGCTCCGCGCCATCGGTCGAGGCGGCTGCGGCCTTCGTCGTGGCCTTCGCCGCTTTCGGCTCCGTGCCGTCGGTCGAGACCCCTGCAGCCTTCGTCCTGACCTTCGCCGCGGCCTTCCCCGCTGGCGGCTGCGCGCCGTTGCTCGAAGCCGTCTCAACGGCCGGAGCAACCTCCTCGGCCGCCTCCGCCTGGGCAACCGGCGCTTCGGCCGGCGCTTCCGCCGCAGTCTCGGGGCCGGCGACCGCGTCTCCCTCCGCGGACGGCGCCTCGGCCTCGGCCGGCGACTCGTCGGCACTCGTCGCCGGCGCGTCCGCCTCGGCGGCCTTGGCCGCAACCGAGACGTCGCTCCGGATGTCGATCCGCCAGCCGGTGAGGCGAGCGGCGAGGCGGGCGTTCTGACCCTCGCGGCCGATCGCCAGCGACAGCATCCGCTCCGGGACGGTGACGTTGGCGATCCGCTTCTCCTCGTCGATGTCGACGCTGATCACCTGGGCGGGCGACAGCGCGTTGGCCACGAAGATGCTCGGATCATCGTTCCACGGGATGATGTCGATCTTCTCGCCGCCCAGCTCCGCGACGACGGCCTGGACCCGGGCGCCGCGCTGGCCGACCGTTGCGCCCACGGGATCAAGCCCGTCCTGTCGCGACGCGACGGCGACCTTGCTGCGCGAGCCGGGCTCGCGGGCGATCGCCTTGATCTCGACCGTCCCGGCGTGGACCTCCGGCACCTCGAGCTCGAAGAGCCGCTTCAGGAACCCCTTGTGGGTCCGGCTGACGAGGATCTGCGGCCCGCGGCTGGATCGGCGGACCTCGAGGACGTAGGCCTTGACGTTCTGGCCGATCCGGTAGTGCTCGACCGATGATTGCTCGGACGTCGCGAGAACGGCCTCCACGTTGTTGCCGACGTCGAGGATGATCGCCCGCGGCTCGACGCGATTGACCGCGCCCGTGATCATCTCGCCCTCGCGGTTCGCGAACTTGTCGAAGACCTGCTCGCGCTCGACCTCGCGCAGCCGCTGGAGGACGATCTGCTTGGCGGTCTGGGCGCCGATCCGACCGAAGACGTCGTCCTTCAGCTCCTCCGTTTGGACGAGGTCGCCGGCCTTCGCGTCCGCCTTGTACTTGCGGGCCTCGTCGACGCTGAACTCGATCAGCGGGTCCTCGACCTCATCGACGGCGGTCTTCGCCCGGAACACGCGGAGGCTGCCGGTCTCGGCGTCGATCCGGACCTGGATGTCCTCGTCGCCGGCGACACGGCGGTAGGCGGACTGGATGCCGTCCTCCACCGCATGGATCAGCTGCTCTCGGGAGACCTGCTTCTCGGCGTTGAGCTGGAGGAGGGCACCGACGAAATCGCGACTCACGGCGCCTCCTCGTTGTGCACTCATCACCCCGGCCGACAAAAAGAAACGTGGGGGTCACCCACGTCACGGAGCGGCCGTTCAGTTCGCGGAAAACTATACACCCGGGAGCGTGGATCGTCGATCCCGGGCACCGGCCGGGAGGCGCGATTCCTACCCCTCGGCCGACCCGATGAGCACCTCGTCCGGACCGGCCGCAGGCTGGGTCGGGTAGCGTCGCTCGACGTACGTCTCGAGGATGTCGATGAACTCGCGGACGAGGCCGTCGCCCCGGAGCGTCCGGTCCAGCCTGCCGTCGACGAAGACCGGTGCGACGGGGTCCTCGAACGTCCCCGGAAGTGAGATCCCGATGTCGGCGTGCTTGCTCTCGCCGGGGCCATTGACGACGCAGCCCATCACCGCGACCCGCATCTCCTCGACGCCGGGATGAGTCTGCTGCCACTCCGGCATCCGCTCCTTCAGATGTCCCTGGATCTGCTGGGCCATCTCCTGGAAGAACGTCGACGTCGTGCGGCCGCAGCCGGGGCAGGCCGAGACCTGCGGCAGGAACGAGCGCAGGCCCATGGACTGCAGGACCTGCTGGGCGATCTCGACCTCCCGTTCCCGGCCGGCGCCCGGCTCCGGGGTGAGCGAGACCCGGATCGTGTCGCCGATCCCCTCGTTCAGGAGGATCGCCAGCCCGGCGGTGGAGGCGACGATGCCCTTGTCGCCCATCCCGGCCTCGGTCAGCCCGAGATGGAGCGGGTAGTCGCTCCGGGCGGCCAGCAGCCGGTAGACGTCGACGAGGTCGCGGACCCCGCTCACCTTCGCCGACAGGATGATCCGGTCGTGCCCGAGGCCGACGTCCTCTGCCAGCTCGGCCGAGCGCATCGCGGACTCGATCATCGCCTCGATCATCACGTCGCGGGCGTCGCGCGGCTCGGCGGCCGCCGCGTTCGCGTTCATCAGCTCCGTGAGCAGCTGCTGGTCGAGCGAGCCCCAGTTCACGCCGATCCGGACCGGCTTGCCGTTGTCGATCGCGACCCGGACGATCGTCGAAAAGTGCTCGTCGTGGCGCTTCGCGCCGACGTTCCCTGGGTTGATCCGGTATTTGGCGAGCGCCTTCGCCATCTCCGGGTACTCCACCAGGAGCTTGTGGCCGTTGTAGTGGAAGTCGCCGATGACCGGCACGTCCACGCCGAGGTTGTCGCGGAGCTTCCGGATCATCTCCGGGACGGCGGCTGCCGCTTCCTCCGTGTTGACCGTCACCCGGACGAGCTGCGAGCCGGCGTGCGCCAGGCGGGCGACCTGGATCGCGGTCGCGTCCGCGTCCGCGGTGTCCGTGTTCGTCATGGACTGCACGACGATGGGATGGACGCTCCCGACGAGGACCCCGCCGACATCGACGGAGACGGTCGACCGCCGCCGCGGCCGCAGGGAATCCGGTGTCGCCATCAGCGCCCGCCCGTGACCTGGCGGATGATGTCGAAGCCGGAGATCCAGATCAGGAAGGCCATCAGGAAGGCGAAGCCGACGACGTAGGTCATCCGCTCCGCCCGGACGCTGATCCGCTTCCCGAAGATCGCCTTGAGGACGATCATCAGCATCCGGCCGCCATCGAGCGGCGGGAACGGCAGGCTGTTGACGAGCGCGAGGTTGGCCGACAGGACGCCCGCGACGTAGAGCGTCAGGATCGGCCCGGCGCTGAAGAAGATGTCGCTGATCGTCGTGGCAATCCCGATCGGGCCGGCGACCGGCGGTGGCGCGGTTGGGTTCGTCGCGACCTGGTGGACGAGATCGCCGAGGCCGCGGAGGATCACGCCGAACCAATAGCTCGTCTGGCTGATGCCCACCGCGACGGCGCTCGGAAGGTCGCGCTTGTACGTCCCGAAGTAGACGCGTTCAAAGCCGAGTGGGCCACTCGTAATGCCGAGGGCGCCCTTCTGCGGCTGCCCGGTCGCGTCCTTGGACGCGTCGAT
>JBPYEM010000051.1:0-2132 GCA_051985205.1 Candidatus Limnocylindrales bacterium
GAGTCGAAGGACTCCCGCTTCGAGCCGGGCGACGTGGTCGTCGGGCAGCTCGGCTGGCAGGAACACGCCGTCGCGCGCGGCGGGACGCTGCGAAAGCTGCCGCCCGACCTCGATCCGCGGCTAGCCCTCCACGTCGTCGGGACGAACGGGTTCACGGCGTACTTCGGCCTCTTCGACGTCGGCCGCCCGCAGCCCGGCGACACGGTCGCCGTCTCGGGTGCCGCCGGCGCCGTCGGCCAGCTCGTCGGCCAGCTGGCGGAGATCGCCGGCTGCCGCGCCGTGGGCATCGCCGGCGGCCCGGAAAAGAAGGCCGAGCTGCAGGAGGTGTTCGGCTACGACGTCGCGATCGACTACAAGAACGAGGACGTCCGGGAGGCGCTGCCGCAGGGCATCGACGTGTACTTCGACAACGTCGGCGGCGAGATCTCGGCCGCCGTCCACGCGAAGCTGAACGTCGGCGCGCGCATCGCGATCTGCGGGCAGATCTCGCAGTACAACCTCGAGCGGCCGGAGCCGACGTTCCAGCCTGGCCTGCTGATCGTCTATCGCGCGCGGATGGAGGGATTCCTCGTCAGCGACTACGCACACCGGTTCGACGAGGCGGCACCCAGGCTGCTCCAGTGGGTCGCCGAGGGGAAGCTCCGCTACACGGAGGACGTCACGGACGGGCTGGAGAACGCCCCGCGGGCGTTCATCGGGATGCTGAACGGCGAGAACCGCGGCAAGACCCTCGTCCGTGTGGCGTCGACCGGAGAATCGGCGTAGGGTCACAGGGTCCGTTCCGCCCGGCCCCCGCGGACTCCGAGCCGCGGAGGGTTGAGGTGCCAACTTTCGAGGTCGTCCTGCGGCGACCGAACGTTCCGGATGCGCTCAGGATCAAGCGGCATGCGGACGCGCAGGTGGGAGACGTCGTGCGAATCGACGGCCGACCGTGGATCGTCGTCGACAAGGAGCCACCCCTCTCGCCGGCGGGGCGCGAGCGGATCATCTGCGTCCCGCGGAAGGTCCAGCGGCTGCACTGACGCCCGTGGGAGCGCCGCGGCGTCCCTGTGGAGGAAACGTCACACATCCGGCACACGTCGGCCATGTCCCAACGCGACAACCAGGGGACAGACCCTAGGACTCGCCGAAGGGGACGGTTGTGGAGCGGTTGTTGCAGTTTTGTCGCTGTTCTGGGCGACTAGGTGTGCTCGAAGAAGCGGTGGAACGCGTGCGGTTCCACCGGACGGCCGGGGACGACCGGCCACGCCTGCCCCGTCTCGCCTGAACGCGCGGCCTTCAGGATCGCCGCGGCGACCTCCTCCGGCATCAGCACCTCGTAGCCCGCGGAGCGGACTCGATCCCCGCCGCCCTCGCCCAGCAGCGGCGTGTCGACGATCGCCGGACAGACGGCGTTGATCGTGATCCCGCGCTCGCTCAGCTGCTTCGCGACCGAGCGGACGAAGCCGACGACGAAGTGCTTCGTCCCGCCGTAGATCGGATCGAGCTCCATCGTCGTCAGCCCCGCGAGCGACGCCGTCGCGACGATCGACCCCCCCGGCTCCATCACCTGCGCGAGCCGGCGCACCCCGTTCACCACCCCGTCGACGTTCGCGCCGAGGATCCGCCGGTATTGACCGTCTGTCAGCTTCGCGAGGTCGCCCTCCCCCGTGACGACGCCCGCGTTCAGCGCCGCGAAGTCGACGGAGCCGACCGCATCCCAGGCCTGCGGGTCGGCCACGTCGAAGCCGTCAGCGAGGTCGAGCACCCGCACCTCGACGCCCTCCTCTTCGAGCGCCGCGACGACCGCGGCCCCGATCCCGGACCGGCCGCCGGTCACGAGCGCGCTACGGAACGAGGACAACCTTGCCCACGCTCTTCCGCTCCTCGATCAGCCGATGCGCCGCAGCCGCCTCGGCCAACGGGAACGTCGCGCCGACGACGGGCCGAACCGCGCCCTGCTCCCAGACCGCGATCAGCTCGGCCGTCGCCTCCCGGACGACGTCCGGCCGGTGCCGTATCAGCCGGCCGAGGTAGAAGCCGACCAGGCTGACGTTGCGGCCGACGACGAGCGCCGGGCTCACGTCCTCCCACAGCCCGCCCGCGTAGCCGATCAGCACGTGGTACCCGAGCGGATTGAGCACCCTGAGGCT
>JBPYEM010000052.1:0-2202 GCA_051985205.1 Candidatus Limnocylindrales bacterium
ATCACGATCTACCCCAAGCCGGATCACCGGCCGGCCGTGTTCACCGTCCTGAACTTCCTGGTGAGCGACATCGATCGCGCCGTGGGCGAGCTTCGCGCAGCGGGCGTCGAGATGCAGCGCTACGACAACCCGGAGAGCGGGATGACCGCGGACGACCAGGGCGTCTATCGCGGCCAGGGACCGGCGATCGCCTGGTTCACCGATCCCGCCGGCAACATCCTCGCCGTGATCGAAGGGTCGCGCTGAGCCTCGCCATCGGGATGATCGCGCACGGGGTGGCCCTGCCGAACCGGCCTCGATCCGTCGTGGTCGCTCTTCTTGCGGCGCTCTCCCTCCTCCTTGGCGGGTTCATCGCGCCCGCTGCGCCGGCCGCCGCTGGTTCACGCTGGACGGGCGGGGTCGACCTCTACCGGAACGGCGTCTTCACCACCCAGCAGACGTGGTTGTGGTGTACCGCTGCAGACGTCCAGATCATCCGGAACATCGCCCGTCACGAGGCCGACCACAGCCGGGCCAATCAGGGACGCTATTTCGATTGGATGCGGGCCCATGACCGCTATGCGATCCCCGTTTCCGATGGCACGGATCCGGGAGGCTGGGCCGCCGGACTCGCGCATTTCGTCGACGCCCGCTACCACCTCGTCGTCAGCGGCAGCTTCGACGCCGCCTTGCGATCGGCGGTGACGAACCTGCGCCGGACGAACCTGCCGGTCGGGATCACGGTCGCCCACGGCGATCACGCCTGGATCCTGACGGGTTTCACGGCCACGGCCGATCCCGCGACGACGACCCACTTCACCGTGACGAGCGTGGCCGTGGTGGGTCCCCTCTGGGGTCTCCAGAACCGCTCCTACGGGTACGACATGCCGCCGGACACGCGACTGACGCCGAAGCAGCTCGCGGGCTTCTTCACGCCCTGGCACTACGCGCGGATCCGGATGGCATGGGAGGGTCGCTGGGTCTCGATCCAGCCGATCGGCACTGCGACGAGGCCGGCCGCGACGCCGAGACCGAAGCCCACCCCGAAGCCGACATCCCGGCCGACGCCCGTTGCGGCAGCGCCCTCGTCGTCGCCGTCCACGGCGGCCAGTTCGTCCATCGCGGCCTCCGCCGCCGCAGTCAGCCCTTCGGCGACCCCGATCGACGTGGCGCTCGCGGCGCCTCCGGCATCCGCCGCCGCGTCGCAAGCCGGCGTCGCTCTCGACTCCGGCTCCAAGGCCGATCCGGCTTCGCCGATCGCCGGCTCCCTCATCGTGGTGCTCATCTCGGTCGTGCTGGCGGCAGGGATCGTGGCGCGCGGGATGACGCGGCGACGACGGACGTGATTGGATCGCGCGGTCAGCCGGTCCGCGCGCGGAATGCCTATCGGGATCCGTTGGGTTCGGTCGGCGCCGTCTCCTCGACACGGATCTCCACGATCCGCCGGATCAGGTCGAGGGGCAACGGCTCGCGAGCCGGGAACCGGAGCGTGCCTCGCCCGCTGAAGTAGCGTCGCACCTCCTCCCCGAGCCGATCGAGGACGACACCGCTCGCCGGAAACAGGCTGTAGTGGGCCTTGTACGCCTCGTACGAGATGAGGAAGCGCCCGTCCTTCGTGCGGAGGGCCGGCATGTCGTACGCGATCGTCTCGACCGCCTCGGGTGCTGCCGCACGGACAGTCCGACGGAGGTCGTCCATCGCGGGCCGACGATCCTCCGCGAGGGCCGCGAAGTGCTCGTCGACGGTCCCTGGTTTCGTCATGGGATCGATGGTCCCACGGTCGTCGACGTCGTGCCCGCGAATGCTCCCGAGACGCCGGTTCGGCGCGATCAACCCGTCAACCCTGCCGCCGCGAAGCCGCGGATCAGGGCGATCGATCCGGTTGGCCCTCGCCCGCACGCTGCCACGGCCACCGTCCGGTCAGCTCCACCTCGAGGCTGAAGCTCAGGAAGGTCCGGACGATCACGATCCCGGCGAGCACCGCGACGCTCTCGAGCGTCGGCGTCACCGCGACGGTCCGGATGATGTCGGCGGCGACGAGCAGCTCCAGGCCGAGCAGGATCGCGCGACCGAGCTGCTGCCGCACCGTCTGGTAGACCCCGGGCTCGCGCCGGAGCAGGCGGCCGATGGCGATCGCCGCGACGATCGCGAGGCCCACCCCGATGACCGCGACGCCGGCCACGTCCACGACCTTGCCGGCGAGCTCGAGCCAGCCGGCAACGT
>JBPYEM010000053.1:0-4704 GCA_051985205.1 Candidatus Limnocylindrales bacterium
CACGGCTCGGTCGTCCGGTCGTGGCTGCTGGAGCTCGCGGCCGATGCGTTCCGGAAGAACGGCCCGAACCTCGACCACATCAAGGGCTGGGTCGCGGATTCCGGTGAGGGCCGCTGGACCGTCCAGGACGCGATCGACCACGACGTCCCGGCGCCGGTGATCACCCTCTCGCTGCTGACCCGCTTCCGATCCCGCCAGTCCGACTCGTACGGCGCGAAGGTGCTCGCCGCGCTCCGCAACGAGTTCGGCGGCCATGCGGTGAAGACCGAGTGATCGCCGAAGACCGCGACCGACGACGCACTCGGCCCGCTCGGCGCGACGGCAAGCGGGTCGCCGGCTCGCCGAACGCCCACGTGGGATTGCTCTGGCAAGAATCAAATTGCCGAGGCACCCGGGGCATCACCGCGTGACCGAGACCGCGACTCCGAAGCGCCGCAAGACCGGGCCGCATCCGGAAGCGCCGGAAGTCGCGCCGGAGACCGCGCCGGACCGGACGCCGCACCCCTCGCCGCGGGCCAAGGACGCGCCGCGGACGATGAAGGACCTCCGCGAGTACCGCCACGCTCGGCGCAAGCCCGCCCCGCGAGCCGACGACAACCCGCTCCGCGAGGGCCTCCGTCTCGAACGCGTCCCGGACCCCTGCATCCTCGTGCTGTTCGGGGCGACCGGCGACCTCGCCCACCGCAAGGTCGTGCCCGCCCTCTACCAGCTGTGGCGGACGAACCTCCTGCCCCACGAGTTCACGATCGTCGCGATCGGCCGGCGGCCGTACGACGACGAGACGCTCCGCAAGGAGTTCCGAGGATCGCTCGAGAAGTACTCCCGCGTGCTGCCCCTCGACGAGGCCGCCTGGCGCAGCTTCTCCGGCCGGATCCGCTACCAGCGCTGCGACTTCGACGACCCGGAGGCGTACGAGGGCCTCGTCAAGACGCTCGAGGAGATCGATCGCGAGCAGGGCGGTCAGGAGAACCACCTCTACTACCTCGCGACGCAGCCGTCGGCCTTCGCCGAGATCGTCGGCCAGCTCGGCCGGGTGGGCCTGGACCACGAGAAGCACGACGGCGGGTGGCGCCGGATCGTCATCGAGAAGCCCTTCGGCCACGACCTCCAGTCGGCGATCCGGCTGAACCGCGAGGTCGGCAAGGTCTTCCGGGAATCGCAGGTCTATCGCATCGACCATTACCTCGGGAAGGAGACGGTCCGGAACCTGCTGGTCTTCCGGTTCGGCAACGGCATCTTCGAGCCGATCTGGAACCGCCGCCACATCGACCATGTCCAGATCACGGTGGCGGAGTCGATCGGGGTCGAGAACCGCGGCTCGTTCTACGAGGAGACCGGAGCCAGCCGCGACTTCCTCCAGAACCACCTCCTCCAGCTCATGAGCCTCGTCGCGATGGAGCCGCCGGCCACGTTCGACGCCGACGCCCTCCGCGACGAGAAGGTCAAGGTGATCCGGGCGATCGGCGAGCTCAGCCCGGCGGAGATCCGGGCGAACGTCGTCCGCGGCCAGTACGGCTCCGGCTGGGTCGCCGGGCAGCAGGTCCGGGGGTACCGCCAGGAGCCGGAGGTCGACCCGGAGTCGGAGACCGAGACGTATGTCGCCGCCCGGTTCGAGGTCGACGACTGGCGCTGGTCCGGCGTGCCGTTCTACCTGCGGACCGGAAAGCGGCTGCCGAAGCGCGCGTCGGAGATCGCGATCCAGTTCAAGGAGGTCCCGCACCGGCTCTTCCGGGACAGCTCCACGGAGCCCGATCCCAACCTGCTCGCGATCCGGATCCAGCCGGACGAGGGGATCATGCTGCGGTTCGGCGCGAAGGTGCCCGGCCTCGGGATCGACGTCCGGTCCGTGACGATGGACTTCACGTACGGCTCCGCGTTCACCGTTGACTCGCCGGATGCGTACGAGACGCTGATCCTCGACGCGCTGCTCGGCGACGCGTCGCTCTTCACCCGCGCGGACGAGGTCGAGGGTGCCTGGGCCCGCGTGACGCCGATCATCGAGGAGTGGGCCGAAGAGGAGTCGCCGGACTTCCCGAACTACGAGGCCGGGACGTGGGGGCCCAAGGCGGCCGACGAGCTCCTCGGCCGCGAAGGCCGGAAGTGGCGCCGCATCTGATGCCGATCCGCGGTCGCGTTGTCAGTCGGGCCTCCTGAGTTGGCGACCGACCTGAGCGACGGCACCGGGGTCGGCGCTCCGGCTGCGCCGGTCCTGCGCTGGCGGTCGCGCGCCCATTCCATCGAGGAGGTCGAGCAGGAGCTCGCCCGGATCTGGTCCCAGACGAACCTGGGCATCGACCTGAACAGCGACGGCGTGAACGACGAGCGACACGTCGCCGCGCGGACGAGCGTGATGAACCTCGTCGTCGTCGCACGGCGGCCGGAGATCGGCGAACGGTCCGCGGCGATCATCCAGATGCTCACCGGCCGCCACCCGTCGCGGACGACGATCGTCCAGCCGGCGGATCCCGACGGCCCCTCCTGGCTGGACGCCCAGATCGTCGCCCACTGCGTGATGCCCCGGCCGGATGCGCCCGAGACCTGTGCCGAGACGATCCACCTCACGTGCGGCGGCGAATCCGGCCGGCACCTCGCGGCGGTCGTCGCCCCGCTGCTGATCCACGACCTCCCGGTGACGGTCTGGTGGCCGGATGAGCCGCCGTTCGGGACGCCCCAGGCCGAGGGCCTGCTCGCGATGGCGGATCGGCTGATCGTCGACGGCTCCACGTGGCGTGGCAGCGGCCTCGCGCAGCTCCGGAAGATGTCCGGCGCGGTCGACAAGTACCACATCGCCGTGTCCGACTTCGCGATGGTCCGCCAATCGCGCTGGCGGGAGGCGATCGCCGCGATCTTCGACATCCCGGACTTCCTGCCGTACCTCCGCCACCTGCGTCGGATCGCCGTGACGTACGGCGTGCGCGACGAGTTCGGGGCGGAGTCGACGAACATCGTCAAGCCTCTCTACCACGCGGCATGGCTCGGCTCGCGTCTCGGGATGCAGGTGATCCGGCCGCTCGCCCCGATGACCGTGGCGAAGGGACCGAAGCGGCCGACGGGTCGACCGAGCGCGCTCGCCAACCCGAGCGCCGGGCTCGTCGCCACCCTCCACCTCGATCGATCCGACGTGAACGTCGTGATCCGGCCGGTGATGTCCGAGATGCCGGCGGGGACCACCCTCCGTGTCGAGCTCCTCGCCGATTGGCGCGGCTCGGAGCTCCGTGCCGATGTCACCGCGGAGCAGGAGGCGGTCCACGTGCGGGTCTGGCAGGACGGCGTCCACGCGCTCGAGCGCGGCTTCAACGCTCCCCGCAAGAACGAGCTCGACCTGCTCGCCGAGGCGATCGAAGCCGGTGGCCGCGATCCCGTCGCGACCGGCACGCTCGACCTGGCGGCCGCCCTGGGCGCCGAGCTGGCGGTCTGATCGATGACGGACGCGATGACCGAGCCGACCGTCGTGACCCTCGCCGATGCGGAGGCCTGCGCGGTCGCCGCCGCCGAACGGATCGTCGAGATCCTCGACGTCGCGATCGAGACCCGCGGCGAAGCCCACTGGGTGACGACCGGCGGCTCGAGCGCGCCTCCCATCTACCGCCACCTCGCGCGCGGGCCCCTGCGCGGCGAGCTGGACTGGAGGAAGGTCCAGCTCTGGTTCACGGACGAGCGCTTCGTCCCGATCGACCATCCGCAGTCGAACGCGAAAGTGGCGATGGACGAGCTCGTGGACGCCGCCGCGTTCAGTGGCGAATCCGGGACGGGCGAGTCCGGCATCGACGTCGAGACGGGTCGGGCGCCGGGCGTGATGCTGCGCCGCGACAACATCCACGTCATTCCCGTCAGCGAGGCGATCGCGGAGAGCCGGGATCCCGGCTGGGCCGCGGCCCACTACGCCGAGGAGATCCGCGCCGACGGACCGGACGAGAACGACGACGGTTGGCCCGCCTTCGATCTGATCCTGCTCGGGATCGGACCGGACGGCCACATCCTGTCCGTGTTCCCGGGTTCGCCGGCATTCGACAGCGACGCCTGGGTGCTCGGCGTTCCCGCGCCGACCCACGTCGAGCCGCACATCGCCCGCGTCACGCTGAACCCGCGGCTGGTCGAAGCCGCACATGAGGTCGTGGTCGTGACCGCCGGGGATTCGAAAGCGCGGGCGCTCCACGACGTGCTCCGCGGCGCGATCGACCCACGGCAGCACCCCGCCCAGATCGCCCGGCGAGCCGGCGCGACCTGGATCGTCGACCGGGCGGCGGCAAGCCTCCTCTGACGCGGAGCGGCGCGCCCTGAGCGACATCGACTGGCCCGGCGCGGGGGCCGGCCGCCGGCGGATCCCGTCGACCGATGGCGCCGGCATCGCCGTCTTCGAGACCGGCGAGGGATCGCCGCTCGTCCTGATCCACGGCGCGACCGCCGATCACACGACCTGGCGGACGTCCGGCCCGCTCCTCCTGGCGACGCACGCCGTCGTCGCGATGGACCGCCGCGGCCACGGCGCGTCCGGTGACGCTCCGGACGGCGAGACGTACGCGATCGAGCGCGAGTTCGACGACGTCGCCGCCGTCGTGGATGCGGTCGCGGACGAAACGGGCCGGCCCGTCGACGTCGTCGGCCACTCGTACGGAGGCCGCGTCGCGCTGGGAGCGGCGCTCCGGACGCCGCGGCTTCGGCGGCTCGTCGTCTACGAGGGCGCGCCCCCGGCTCCGGGCGGAC
>JBPYEM010000054.1:0-7406 GCA_051985205.1 Candidatus Limnocylindrales bacterium
CGGCGTGCCTGGCACGACGTGGAGCACGACACCGGGCTTGAGCGGACCCCCGCGAAGCGTGCCGGTCACGACCATCCCGCGCCCCCGGACGGCGAAGACGCGATCGATCGCCAGCCGGACCCGGGGCCGGGACGCCGCGACGCGCTTCAGCGCCCCTGCGACCAGCCGGTCGCGCACCGCGATCAGGGCTCGACGGACCTCCGCGATCCCATCCCCCGTCAGGCTCGACGTCGCCAGGACCTCGGCGTCGGCGAGGCGTGTCGCCGCCAGCAATCCGCGCACCTCGCCGAGGACCTCCTCGACCCGGCCCGCGGCGACCGCGTCGCTCTTGGTCACGACCGCCAGGCCGTCCCCGACGCCCATCGCGTCGAGCAGCTCTAAGTGTTCCCGCGTCTGGGCGCGAGGTCCGTCATCGGCGGCGACGACGAGCAGCGCCGCATCGATCTCGCCGGCCCCGACGAGCATGTTCCCGACCAGGCGGTCATGGCCCGGGACGTCGACGAAGTCCAGCTCCGTGCCGTCATCGAGCACGAGGTGGGCGTAGCCGACGTCGATCGTCATCCCCCGCGCCCGTTCCTCGGGCAGCCGGTCGGCGTCGATGCCGGTGAGCGCCCGGAGCAGCGTCGTCTTGCCGTGGTCGATGTGGCCGGCCGTGCCGATGACAACGGTCATCTCGCGATCGCGCGTCTCAGGGCGGCGACGAGGGCGGTGTCGTCGGCCGGGTCGACGGCCCGGAGATCGAAGAGCGCGCGACCCGCCTCGATCCGACCGACCACCGCCGGGGACGCGGCCCGGAGCCGGGCCATGAGGGCATCGACCGACCGACCCCCGGCCGGACCGAGGGCGACTGCCACGCTCCCCAGCGTCTCGCCGGGAAGGCTGCCGCCACCGACCGTCGAGCGGACGTCGACGACCGTTGCGTCGCCGCCGACCCCGTCGGCGACGGCTCTCGCCCGGGTTCGCAGCGCATCGGCCGAGGCGGCGATCATCCGCCAGACCGGGATCCGTTCCGCCGCAAGCCCGGCCCGGTAGAGCGCCAGCGTCGCGGCGACCGCGGCGAGGGTCACCTTGTCCGGGCGGGTCGCCCGGGCCAGCGGATCCCGGCGGATCCTGGCGACGAGGTCCGCCCGGCCGACGATGAACCCCGCCTGGGGCCCACCCACCAGCTTGTCGCCGCTGAACGTCACGAGGTCGGCGCCCGCGAGGAGCCGCTCGCGCGGCGTCGGCTCGTGGGCGAGCCCGAAGCGCTCGGTCGGCAGCAGCGCGCCCGACCCGAGGTCGTCGACCATGAGCGCGTCGTGCTCATGGGCGAGGGCCGCGACGGCCGTCGCGTCCGGCGCCTCCGTGAACCCTTCCTGCCGGAAGTTCGAGGGATGGACGCGGAGGATCAGCCGCGCGGCGCCGTCCGCGAGAACGAGCGCGAAGTCGTCGGCGCGCGTTCGGTTGGTCGTCCCGACTTCGATCAGCTTCGCGCCCGCCCTCCGGACGATCTCGGGGATCCGGACGCCCCCACCGATCTCGACGAGCTCCCCGCGAGAGACGGCGACGCCGCGGCCCCGCCCCGCCAGCCCGACCGCCAGCGCCAGCGCAGCGGCGTTGTTGTTCGTGACGAGGGCGTCCTCCGAGCCGGTGAGCGCGATCAGATGCTCCTCGGCGACGCGCAGCCGCCGTCCCCTGCGGCCCGTCGACGGGTCGATCTCGAGGAGCAACGTGCTCGCGGCCTCGCGCGCCGCAGCGATCGCCTCGTCCGGCCACGGCGCCCGCCCGAGGTTCGTATGGATGATCACGCCGGTCGCGTTGATCGCCCGCGTCTGCCGCTCGGCCGCGGTTGACGCGACCCGGTCGAGCACCGCCTCCGCGAGCATCGGAACCGGCGACGGGTGCTCGCCCGCGGCAAGCCGGCCCCGCTCCTCGGCGATCACGCGACGGGCGACCGCGGTGAGGACGGCCGGGTCGACGGCGGGACCGTCGGCCGCCCGGACGACGGTCAGGATGCGTTCGACGCTCGGCGGCCGGGGCCGGGTGTCGGTCGCCAATCCGTCCTCCTGTTCCAGCGACGTGGCGGGAGCGCATGGGAGTCGAACCCACCACGCCACGCCAAGCGCAGCGTCGACGGTTTTGAAGACCGCAGAACCCACCGGGATTCCTGCACTCCCCTCGACGACGATGGTACGGCCGCGGCGCCGGAACGCGGCGACGCCGCTGGGAGCACCGCGGCTCCGCTACCGTGGCGCGATGCCCGTGACGCTGGCCCTGACGATCGCGACCTTCGTCGTCGGGGTGGACCTGTACATCGTGGCCGCGGTCCTGCCGGCGATCGCGGACGACCTTCACGAGCCCATCGCCCTGGTCGGCCTGCTCGCGAGCGCCTACGCCCTGCCGACCGCGATCTTCGCCCCGGTCTTCGGCCCGCTGTCGGACCGCCGGGGTCGGAGAACCGGGATGGTGATCGGCCTCGCGATCTTCTGTGTCGCGGCTGCGGCCTGCGTCGTGGCCCCCACGCTCCCCTTTCTCATCGCGGCTCGGGCGATCAACGGTCTCGGCGCGTCGATCGCGGCCCCGGCGACGCTCGCGTACGCCAGCGACCTGCCGTCACCCCGTGAGCGCGCGAGGGCGCTGGGAATCGTCCTCTCGGCGTTCCCGTTCTCGACGCTGATCGGCCTGCCGATCGGCGCCCTGGTCACGGGGCTGTTCGGGTGGCGAGCGGCGTTCGCGTTCGTCCTCCTCGTCGCGATCGCCGCGGTCGTCGGGATCAGCCGGCTGCCGGCGGACCGACCGCACCCGGAGGGACAGCCGGGCTATCTCTCGAGCTATCGAGCCGTTCTCGGCGACCGCCGGGCGCTCGGTGTCCTGTCGGTGACGTTCGCCTGGTTCGCGGGCACCTTCGGCTACTTCGTCTACCAGGCGGAGTTCTTCCACGAGGCGTTCAACCTGCCGACGAGCGTCGCCGGTCTGTCGTACCTCGTCGTCGGCGTCGTCGGCGTGGCCGCGACGCGTCTGAGCGGCACGTTCCTCCACGCCGTCGGCCCGCGACGCGCGGTGATGATCGGGATCGCCGCATTCGCGGTCGCCGCGTTCGTCATGCCGCTCACGCGGGTCTCGCTGCCGCTCGCGCTGCTCGTGTTCGCGTGTTGGGCGTTCGGGACGTGGTTCGGGATCCCGGGCATCCAGCTGATCGTCGCCAGCCTGTCGGCGCAACTGCGGGGGACGATGCTGGCGTTCAATTCGAGCGCCCAGAACTTCGGCAACGTGATCGGACCGGCGATCACGGGCCAGGTCCTGGCGGTGGGCGGGTTCGCCGCCGCCGGACCGTGGAGCTCGGTCGTGGGCCTCGTCGCGCTGATCCTTGCCTGGCGTCTGCTCCCGCGAACCCTCGGCGACGCAGCCGTCGCGGAGGGGGCCGTTCCGGCCGAGTCCCTATGATCGATCGGTGACCGACGTTGCTCTGCCGCCCTTCCGGCTGACCGACCTGACGGACTGCGGCGGGTGCGCCGCGAAGCTCGGGGCGGACCTGCTCGCGGACGCGATCTCGGGGCTCGCCGAGACGGCGGCCGGCGCGCCGGCGGATGCACTGATCGCCGGGCTCTCACCAGCCGACGATGCGGCCGCGTATCGGATCAGCGACGACCTCGCGATCCTCGGCACCCTCGACTTCTTCCCGCCGCTCGTCGACGACGCGCGGACGTTCGGCGAGATCGCCGCCGCCAACGCCCTGAGCGATGTCTTCGCGATGGGCGGCCGGGTGCTCTTCGCCCTGGCGATCGCGGCCTTTCCCGAGGAGCTGCCGCGAGACGTGCTCGCGGCGGTATTCGAGGGTGCGGCCTCGAAGGTCCGGGAGGCCGGCGGCACGCTTGCCGGCGGCCACACGATCCGGGATCCGGAGCCGAAGTACGGCCTCGCCGTGATCGGGGCGGCGCATCCGGGCCGCCTCCTCCGCAAGGGCGGGGCCACGCCCGGCGACACCCTGATCCTGACCAAGCGGCTCGGGACGGGCCTGCTCGTCAGCGGCAGCCGGGCGGGCCGGACGCGCGCGAACGACCTGGCCGCGGCGATCGACCAGATGCGGGCGCTGAACGCTGCCGCCGCCGCCGTGCTTGTCGATCACGCCGTCACCGGCGCGACCGACGTGACCGGGTTCGGCCTGCTCGGCCACGGGCTCGAGATGGCCCGAGCCTCGGGGACGCAGTTCGCGTTCGACGCAGGGAGCCTCCCGGCACTCGGGGGCGCCCTGGACCTTGCCGCCTCGGGGATCGAGACCGGCGGTGCCGGCCACAACCGCCGGTTCGTGGCGGACTCGCTCGACGTCGGCCCAGGCGTGCCCCCAGAGCGGGTCGCGCTCGCCCACGATCCCCAGACATCCGGCGGGCTGCTCGCCGCGATCCCGGCGTCGCGCGTCGACGCCGTTCGCGCGGATCTGACCGCTGCCGGCGTCGATCACTGGCTCGTCGGTCGGGTGCACTCGCAGGAGCCGGGAGCGCCCGTCCTTCGCCTGTCGTGATCGTTGCCGTCATCCCGGCCTACAACGAGGCGCCCCGAGTCGGGGCGGTCGTGCTGAAGGTCCGCGAGCTCCTGCCGGTCCTCGTCGTGGACGACGGCTCCAGCGACCGCACGGCGAACGTCGCCCGCGAGACCGGGGCCGAAGTGGTCGAACAGCGGCCGAACCCGGGCAAGGGCGCGGCGTTGCGGAGCGGGTTCCGGCAGGCGCTGGCCATCGGGGCGGACGCGATCCTGACCCTCGACGCGGACGGCCAGCACGACCCTGGCGACATCCCCCGGCTCCTCGCGGCTGCGAGGGCGGACCCTCCCCCGGACCTCGTCGTCGGCCGGCGCAGCTTCCGGTCGATGCCGCCGATCCGGCGGCTGTCGAACGAGCTCGGCAGGCGGGCCTTCTCGTGGGCCGTGGGACGCGACATCCCGGACAACCAGTCCGGCTTTCGCGTCGTCTCGCGCCGCCTCGCCGAAGCGACCCTGGCCAGCGACGAGCCGGGATTCGCGTTCGAGGTCGAGCAGATCACGACCTGCATCCGGATGGGCGGGACGATCGCCTGGGTGCCGATCCGGACGATCTATGCCGGCGCGCCCTCGCACATCCGGCCGGTCGCCCATCTCCGCGAGTTCATCCGGATCGTTCGCCAGGCTCGTCGCGACGTCGGCCGACCGCTCGATCCTGCTCCGCCGAACGCGTCCTAGCGGGTCGAGGCGACCGGAGCTCCGGTGTCGACGATCTCGACGACGACGTGACGGGCGTAACCGCCGACGACGTAGACCAGGACGAGAGCGAGCGCCGCGACACTCAACGTGATCGCCAGACCGGCAAGGCGCGACTCGTGGACCCGGGATCGATCTTGGTGGATCGGCACGGCGCGCAGGGTACCAGAGAGAACATTCGACGCCTGAGCCGGGGCGCTCAACCACGAGAGCGTCCGAGTAGACTCAGGACGTTGGGATCCGCACTGAGGCACCCCGTGCCGAAGGACTACACCCGACTGACCCAGCCCCTCGTCCGCGACTCGAAGGACGCTCCCCTGCGCCCCGCGAGCTGGGACGAGGCGCTCACCCGTGTCGTCACCGGCTTCGGGGCGGCGAAGGCCGCCCACGGGCCGACGACGTTCGGCACCTTCTCCTGCTCGAAAGCGACCAACGAGGTCAACTTCGCGGCGCAGAAGCTGAGCCGGGCCGTGCTGGGCAGCAACAACATCGACAGCTGCAACCGCACCTGACACGCCCCAAGCGTCGCCGGTCTGGCGACCGTGTTCGGTGCCGGTGGGGGGACCAGCTCATATCGTGAGGCCGAGGAAGCGGACCTGATCGTCCTGTGGGGCAGCAACGCCCGCGAGACGCATCCGATCTTCTTCCATCACCTCCTCCGCGGCGTCCGCAACGGCGCCCGGCTGTTCGCGGTCGACCCCCGTCGGACGTCGAGCGCCCAATGGGCCGATGTCTGGCTCGGCCTCGACGTCGGCAGCGACATCGCGCTGGCGAATGCGGTCGGCCGCGAGATCATCGCCGCCGGTCTCGAGAACGAATCGTTCATCGGCCGGGCGACGGAGGGCTTCGAGGAGTACCGGACGAAGGTCGACCGGTACACGCTCGAGTACGCCGAACGCGAGACCGGCGTCCCGGCAGCTGCCATCCGTGAGCTCGCCCACGCGTACGCGACGGCAGACAAGGCGATGATCTGCTGGACGCTCGGCATCACGGAGCACCACAACGCGGTCGACAACGTCCTCGCCCTGATCGACCTCGCGCTGCTGACCGGTCACGTCGGCAAGTACGGCAGCGGCATCAACCCGCTCCGCGGCCAGAACAACGTCCAGGGCGGCGGCGACATGGGGGCGCTCCCGGACCGCCTGCCGGGCTTCCAGCACGTCGAGAACGACGCGCTGAGGGCCAAGTTCGACGAGGCCTGGGGGGTGACGATCCCGCCCCGACGAGGCTGGCACCTGTCCGGCATGTTCGACGCGATGGATCGGGGCGACCTGCAGGCCCTCTACGTGATCGGCGAGAACCCGGTCCAGTCCGAGGCGGACCAGGAGCGCGCGAAGCACCTCCTGTCGACCCGCGAGTTCCTCGTCGTCCAGGACATCTTCCTGACCGCGACCGCGGAGCTCGCCGACGTCGTCCTGCCGGCGGCGGCCTCCTGGGCGGAGAGCGAAGGGACGGTCACGAACTCCGAGCGGCGGGTCCAGCGGGTTCGGAAGGCGCTCGAGCCGCCGGGCGACGCCCGCGACGACCTCTGGATCATCGCCCAGCTCGCCCGCGCGATGGGCTCCGACTGGGGCTGGACCGGCGCCGAGGACGCCTGGAACGAGCTCCGATCACTGTCCCCCGTCCACGCCGGGATGTCGTACCAGCGCCTCGATGAGCTCGGCGGCATCCAATGGCCGTGCTACGACGAGAGCCATCCCGGCGAGCTGTTCCTGCACAGCCGGCTCTGGGAGGACCCGGTTCCGGGCAACCGGGCACCCTTCGTCCCGGTGGACCACGACCCGCCGGTCGACAAGCTCGACGCGGACTTCCCGATCCGGCTCACCACCGGTCGTCGCCTCGACTCCTACAACACGGGCGTCCAGACCGGCGGCTACCGGTCCCCGCTGCGCCGCGGCGAGTCGCTCGACATCTCGCCGGAGGACGCGGCGACGTACGGCCTCGACGACGGCGAGCGCGTCCGCGTGGTGTCCCGGCGCGGCTCGGTCGAGGCACCCGTCCGCATCGACGAGGGGTTGCGGCCCGGCCTGACGTTCATGACGCTCCATTTCCAGGACGACGTGGCCACGAACCTCCTGACGATCGACGCGACGGACCCGAAGTCCGGCACCGCGGAGTTCAAGGCGACCGCGATCCGGGTCGAAGCCGTCTGATGGATCTGCGCCTGCCCGCCGCCGAGGCGACGGACGCCGAGCGCA
>JBPYEM010000055.1:0-4729 GCA_051985205.1 Candidatus Limnocylindrales bacterium
GTGGGCGACCGGCACGAGCGCCGCCCGGTGCACGGCAATACCGACTTCCTCCGCGACCTCGCGACAGGCAGCGACCCCCAGGGCGAGGGCATCAACCGGCTCGACGTTGCCGCCGAGATCCATCGCCGCGCCCTCGCGCTCGCCGTCCGTCGCGGCACGGGCCGCGACGACGTCCTCCGCGTCGACCTTGCCGCCCGGGAAGACGTGCAGACCCGGGCCGAATGCCATCGACGCCGGCCGGTGGATGAGGAGGACCTCCGCGGGTCCGCTTGGGTTCGCCCCCGGCCGAAGCAGCACGACCGTCGCTGCCGGAAGGGGTGGTGAGCCTGCGGGTGCTCGCCGGGCGAATCCCTCCGTGGTCACCCGTCGCTCGGGCGGAGCTCGACGTCGCGGCACGCCCGACGCGTGCGCGGTGCTTCGTGCGTCATCGGGTCCCTCCTAGCTCCATCTCGTGGCGAAGCGCCGCCGGGTCCGTCACGGGCAGCCGGCAGACGAAGCCGCGGCAGACGTAGGCCGTGGGCAGGCCGGCGATCTGGACTCGGTCCGCGAGCAGGGGGACGACCGAGCCGGCCGGCTCGGAGCTGACGGCGACGACGAGATTGGCCGGTTCCCCATCGCGTGCCACCCGAAGGAGCTCGCGCGTCCCGGTCGCGTCGGGATCGCCGACGACCGCGAGCTCGACGATCCCATCGACGACGAGCGATGCCGCCGAGAGCCAGCTGGCGAAGCCCGTCGGGTACCGGACGAGGAACGACGTGACGGTCGCAAGCGCTCGTTCGGCCGCCTCCCGAGCGCGGCGGTCGCCGGTCAGCGCCCCAACGCGGAGCAGGACACGGGTCGCCATCGAGCCGCCCGACGGCGTGGCGTTGTCCTGCGGATCCTTCGGCCGGACGACGAGGGTTTCGTGATCGTCCGCGGTGTCGACGAAGCCACCGGCCGGGTCGGCGAACCGGGCGAGGATCGTGTCCGCCAGGTCGACCGCGACGCTGAACCAGCGTTCGTCGAACGTCGCGTCGTACAGGGCCAGGAGCCCATCCGCCAGATCGGCGTAGTCCTCGAGCACGCCTGCACCGCTCGATCGGCCGTCCTTCCACGATCGACCGAGCCGACCGTCGGGAGCTCGCAAGCCGGCGAGGATCGCGTCCGCCGCCGTGACGGCGGCCGCAAGGTAGCGTTCCGCCACAGCCGGCTCGGCATCGGCGAGCACGCGCGCCGCGTCCGCGAACGCGCCGATCGCCAGCCCGTTCCAGGCGGCCAGCGCCTTGTCATCGCGGGCGGGTTGCGGCCGCCCCCGCCGCCGCGCGACGAGGCGGTCGCGGGCTCGCGCGAGCGCGTCCGCAACCTCCTCGGTGGGGCGCCCCGTTGCGGCGGCCACGTCCTCGTCCGTCCGGATCCGCTGCAGGATGGTCCGGCCTTCCCAGTTGCCGCCCGCCTTGAGCCCGTAGGCGAACTCGAGGATCGGCCAGTCGGCCTCGCCCGCGACCTCACGGATCTCGTCGGCCGTCCAGGTGAACGTCGCGCCCTCGACGCCGTCCGTATCCGCGTCCTGGCTGGCCGCGAACGTGCCGTCGTCGCGCCGGAGCTCGCGCAGCAGGTAGTCGAGGACGCTCTCCGCGACGGCGAGGTAGCGGGGCTCGCCGAGAACGGCCGAGGCGCGGAGGTACGTCCGCGCGAGCTGGGCATTGTCGTAGAGCATCTGCTCGAAATGGGGGACGAGCCAGATGGGGTCGGTCGCGTAGCGATGGAAGCCACCGCCAAGCTGGTCGTGGATGCCGCCGTCGGCCATCCGGTCCAGCGTGTAGCGGACCATGACGTTCGGCCTCGCGTCGCCCGCGGCCATGCGAGCGAGCAGGAAGTCGAGCGTCATCGGCTGGGGAAACTTCGGCGCCCCGCCCCACGACCCGTTCAGGCTGTCGAACCGGCGCCGAAGCTCGTCGATCGCCGCGTCGAGCGTTGCCGCGGTCGGGACGGCCGCGTCCGCCGGAAGCCGGTTCTGATCGGCGAGGGCACCCGCCAGCCGGCGACCCGCGGCGACGACCTGCAGCCGGTCGTCGCGCCATGCCCGCGCCGCACCGGCCAGGACGTCGCGGAAGGATGGCAGCCCGTGATGGGGCTCCGGCGGGAAGTACGTGCCACCGAAGAACGGCTGGCCTTCCGGGGTGAGGAAGACGCTCATCGGCCAGCCGCCCTGGCCCGTCATCGCCTGGACGGCGCCCATGTAGACCTGATCCAGGTCGGGCCGCTCCTCGCGATCGACCTTGATCGCGACGAAGTCCCGGTTCAGGTCCGCAGCCGTGGCCGCGTCCTCGAAGCTCTCGCGCTCCATGACGTGGCACCAGTGGCACGCCGCGTAGCCAATGGACAGGAAGATGGGCTTGTCCTCCGCTTTCGCCTTCGCGAGCGCCTCCGGTCCCCACGGGTACCAGTCGACCGGGTTGTGGGCGTGCTGGAGGAGGTATGGGCTCGTCTCGCCGGCGAGTCGGTTGGGCATGGCCGCATGGTAGGCCGAGGTACGCCTACGATCCGTGGATGCGCTACGGACTCGCCCTCCCCAACTTCACCGGCCTCGCTTCCGCCGAGGCGATCCACGCCGGCGGTGAAGCCGCCGACCGTCTCGGCTACGAGTCGGTCTGGACGACCGATCACGTCCTCGTCGACCGCGGCCAGGACTCCGCCGACTACTTCGTCAACTTCGACGCGATCGAGACGCTGGCCTGGGTTGGTGCTCGGCATCCCGGCGTCGGTCTCGGAACGAGCGTCATCGTCGTTCCGCAGCGCAACGCGGTCATCCTCGCGAAGGAGCTCGCGACCCTGGATGCCCTGTCCGCCGGCCGCGTCATCGCGGGCGTCGGCGTCGGTTGGAACGAGAAGGAGTTCACGAACCTGGCTGCCGCCGACCGCTTCCACGTGCGCGGCGCCTACCTCGACGAGACGATCCGGCTGTGGCGGCACCTGTGGTCCGGCTCCAACGAGCCGTTCGAGGGCCGTTTCCACCGGTTGGACGACTTCACCTTCGGTCCCCTGCCGGCGCAGCGCTCGTCCCTGCCGATCTGGATCGGTGCCCGGACCGACGCCGCCCTCGAACGGGTGGGTCGTCTCGGCGACGGCTATCACTCCTCGGCAACGGCGCCCGAGGCGTACGCCCGCCGGATTCCGACGATCCGCGCGGCGGCCCAAGCTGCGGGTCGGCCGATGCCGACGCTCTCGGCGCGCGTCCGGGTGGCGTTCGACGATTCTGCCGACCCCGGCGCGCGGTCGTACGCGATGCGAGGCACGCCGGAGGCCATCCGAGCCGAGATCGGGAAATGGGACGACCTCGGCGTCGAGCACCTCGTGGTCTGGTTCGGCGGCGACTCGGTCGACGCATTCGTCGCCGCTGCGGAGCGGTTCGCTCGCGAGGTCGCCTCGATCGGCTGAGCCGTTACCTCGGTCGAGCGCGCGCGACGACGCCTGCGGAACGTCCCTCGGGATCCAGCGCACCGATCTCCGCGCCTTCCGTGACCTGCCGGCGGACGGTCACCGGGCTGCCGGCTCCGGCCTGGATCCGGCGCAGGAACGGGATCGCGGCGATCGCGATGACGATCGAGATGATCCCGCCGATCAGCAGGGCGAAGGGCACACCGAACGCCGAGGCGACGGCCCCCATGATCAGCCCACCGGCCGGTGCCGTGGCGCTGAAGGTCGTCGTGTAGACGCTCATCACGCGGCCGCGCAGGTGGTCCGGGACGTGCAGCTGCATCGTCGTGTTGGCCGTGACGGCCATGCCGATGCCGCCGGCGCCCGAGATCATCATCGCGACCATCGACAGGGGCATCACCCGCGAGAACGAGAGCAGGATCGAGCCGACCCCGAGGGCCGCGGCGCCGATCAGGATCCGACGCGGCTGGACGCGCGAGCTGAAGGCGACCGAGAGCGCCGATGCGGTCGAGCCGAGCCCGGACGCGGCCATCAGGATCCCATAGCCGGTCGCCCCGACGCCGAGCACACGGTCGGCCAGGGGCGGGACGAGGACGCTGAAGTTCATGCCGAACGTGGCGACGAGCCCGAGGACGGTGATCGCCATCAGGAGGATCGGCGTCGAGCGGACGAAGCGGAGGCCCTCGCCGAGGTTCGCGATGACCTCGCGGAAGCTCGTCGGCCGATCGACCTTCGGTGTGGGTTGCAGCTCCTCGTCGCGCATCAGCACGTAGGCGCCGATCACCGCGATGAAGCTGAAGCCATTCAGGAGGTAGGCGATCGGCACGCCCAGGACGCCGATCAGGATCCCCGCGACGGCCGGTCCGATGATCCGCGACGTGTTGAAGACCGCGGAGTTCAGGCCGACGGCGTTGGCGACGTCCTCCCGACCGACCATCTCGACCGCGAAGGACTGCCGCGACGGCATGTCGATCGCGTTGGCGCAGCCGAGGATGAAGGCGCAGATCAGGATGTGCCAGACCTGGATGACGCCCGTGAAGCTGAGCGCGAACAGGACGAAGGCGAGGGTCATCGCGACGGTCTGGGTGATCATGAGCGTCCGCCGCTTCGGCAGGTGATCAGCGATGACGCCGCCGAACAAGCCGAAGGCGATCACCGGCCCGAACTGGGCGACGGACACGACGCCGAGCCACAGGGGATCGTGCGTCAGCTGCAGCACGAGCCAGGCCTCGCCGACCTGCTGCATCCACGTCCCGATGCGCGAGATCAGCTGACCGGTGAAGAAGAGCCGGTAATTGCGATGGCGGAGCGC
>JBPYEM010000056.1:0-4127 GCA_051985205.1 Candidatus Limnocylindrales bacterium
TCGGGCCGACCACCGCCCGCGAGCTCTTCTTCCACGACGCCCCGGACGACGTCGCGGCCTGGGCCATCGAACGCCTCCGGCCACCGGGCTACAAGGTCATGGCAGAGCCGAGCCCGCTCACGGCCTGGCCGGACGTCCCGTCGGCGTTCGTGGTGTGCCGCGACGATCGGGCCCTGAACCCGGCATGGGGACGACGCGCCGCCCGGGAACGGCTCGGCGTGGAGCCGGTCGAGATCGACGGCTCGCATTCGCCCTTCTTCGCGAGGCCGACGGAGCTGGCCGATCTCCTGGACGCCATCGCCCGGACGGGCTAGCGGGCGGGTGCGCTGTCCCGCAGCTCCGCGGCCGCCCGCTGGACCGCGCGGATGATCGGCTGGTAGCCGGTGCACCGGCACAGATTGCCGGCAAGCGCATCGCGGATCGCGTCCTCGGTCGGGTCCGGGTCGTCGGCGAGGAGCGCTGCGGCCGAGATCAGCATCCCCGGCGTACAGAAGCCGCACTGGATCCCGCCGCCCTCGAGGAACGCGCGCTGGAGCGGGTGCAACGCGCCATCCGGGCCGGCCAGTCCCTCCACCGTCATCACGGAGCGGCCGGCGGCCTGCAGCGCGAGGTAGGAGCAGGAATTCACGGGCCGGCCGTCGACGAGGACCATGCAGGCGCCGCATTCGGAGTCGTCGCAGCCTTCCTTCGTGCCGGTCCGGCCGAGATCGTCCCGGAGCACCCGGAGCAGGCTGCGACCCGGATCCGTCACCGCCGACGACAGGACGACGCCGTCCACCGTCAGCTCCAGCACGTCCGCCATCAGATGGCCCGACCGTGCGCCCAGCGGGACGCGGGCACCGGAACGTCCTCACCCGATGCGCGGCGGAGCGCCGCGAGTGCGGCACGTGCGACGACGACCTCGACCATGGCCCGGCGGTAGTCCGCGGAGGCGCGAACGTCGTCGATCGGCGATGCCTCCGCGGCGCCGGTGGTCCCCGCGGCTCGACACGCCTCCGGATCACCTGACGACCCCGTCAGCGCCGCTTCCGCCGAGCGGGCGCGGAGGATCGTCGGAGCAACCGCGGTCAGCGCAACGCACGCATTCAGGACGCGGCGATCCGGACCGATCCCAGCGACCGTCACGGCCACCGCTGCGCCGACCACCGCGATCTCCATCGAGCGCCGGTATTCGAGGCGGATGTACGCGCTCGCACTCCCCGCCGGCAGCGGCGGCACCCGGACGTCGAGCAGCAGCTCGTCGGGCGACGCGACCGTCCGACCGGGGCCGATGGCGAGGTCCGCGACGGGGACCTCGCGGCGCGCTCCGCCCCGTCCGGCAAGCGTCGCCATCGCGTCGAGGACGACGAGCGGCGCCGTCGTGTCGGCTGCCGGTGACGCGTTCATCACGTTCCCGCCGATCGTCCCCGTCGACCGCGTCGCCGGCGACCCGACGATCGCCGCTGCGTCGGCGAGCGCCGCCCAGCCGGCGCGGACCTCGGGAGATGCCGCGATCCACGCGTGCGACGTCAGGGCGCCGAGGACGAGCGCGCCGTCGTCGTCGACGGATGCCCCAGCGAGCTCGCCAATCCGGTCGATCGCGACGATCGTGTCCGGGAGCGGCTTCCGACCCTGGCGGGCCGCGACGACGAGGTCCGTCCCGCCGGCGATGGCGCGCGCGGCGGGGTCCGCCGCAAGGATCGCGATGGCGTCGTCGATCGTGGCCGGGGCGGCGAACCGGACGGTCATCGCGCCGTCGCGGCTGCCGGCCGGATTGCGTCGAAGGGGCCACCGGGTTCGGCCGCACCGTCGTCGCCGGATCGGATCGCCCGCCACACGCGCTCGGGCGTCATCGGCAGCCGTCGGACCCGAGCTCCGGTCGCGGCCGCGATCGCGTTGCCGACCGCACCGGCCGTCGGCACGATCGGTGGCTCGCCGACGCCCTTGGAGCCACGCGGTCCACCGGCGGAGGCCGGGTTCTCGACGAAGACGACCTCGATCTCCGGGGCGTCGGCGCTCGTCAGCAGCTTGTAGTCCAGCAGCGACGGATTGCGCTGCCTGCCGTCGTCGCCGTAGCGCGTTCCCTCGAGGGTGGCGTTGCCGATCGACATCACGACGCCGCCCGTCACCTGGCCGATCGCCCCGGTCCCGTTGATCACGCGGCCGACGTCCGTCGCGGCCACCACCTTCGTCGTCCGGACCACGCCGGTCGCGGGATCGACGGAAACCCGCGCGGCGTGGCAGAAGAAGGTCGGCGCCGCGAACGACTCGAACCCGAGGCGGCCGACACAGGCCGACGCGTCGAACTCCGGGCCATCGGGCGGCAGGCCCGAGCCGCGCGCGAGGAGCAGCGCGCCGTCATGAGCGCTGGCGGCGAGCTCCGCGATCGTGACCCGGCGGTCCGGGCTGCCCTTCACGCCGACGGCGCCGTCGGTCAGCTCGAGGTCGTCAACGCTGGCTTCGAGCGCCGCCGCGGCCAGATCGAGCAGCTGCCGCCGAACCTCGCGAGCCGCCTCGACGACGGCCCGGCCATTGTTGAACGTCGTCTGGCTGCCCGAGCTGCCGCCGTCGAAGGGACCGGTGTCCGTGTCCTGGTACGTGATCGCGAACTGCTCCGGGCGCATCCCGAGCTCGTCCGCGGCAAGGATCGCCAGCCCCATCACGGCGCCCGTGCCGTTCTCCTGGGCACCCGTCACGATCCGCCCGCTGCCATCCTTCTCGAGACGGACGAACGCCCCCGACGGCCCCGGCGCACTGAACCACCAGCCCGAGGCCACCCCGATCGCCTCGTTCGGACCGAGCGGCTCACCAGCCGTTGCCCGCCCGATCGCCAGCTCGAGCGTCTCGATCGCGCCGTCGCCCTCGTGTCGCTGCCGGGTCGGGCCCTCGTCGCCGTCACGGACGAGGTTCCGACGCCGGAACTCGATCGGGTCGAGGCCGACGCGGGCGGCGACGACGTCGTGATGCTGCTCGACCGCCCAACAGGCCTGGGGCCCCGTTGGCGCCCGCACGGAGCCGGACGGGGTCCGGTTCGTGTAGACCGTGAGCGCCTCGATGTCGATGTCCGGGATCCGGTAGGGCCCCGCGATCATCATCCCGGCGACCTGGCCGAGGATCGGCGTATCGCTCGCATACGCCCCGCTGTCGAGCAGGATCCGCGCCTGGCGGGCCAGGATCCGGCCGTCCTCGGCGAGGCCTGTCGCGACGTCGACGACCATCGCGTGCGTCACCTTGTCGGGCGCGATGAACTCCTCGCGGCGCGACAGGACGAGCCGCACGGGCCGCCGGCACGCCCGGGCGAGCGCGGCGACATGCGCCTCGAAATGGAAGTCGCACTTCCCGCCGAAGCCGCCACCGAGATGGCTGACGACGATGCGGACGACTTGCTCCGGCAGCTCGAGGACCTCCGCGGTCATCTTGCGAGCCACGAAGGGGACCTGCGTGCTCGAGTAGACCGTCACCCGGTCACCGGACCAGTCCGCCGTGACGGCGTGCGGCTCGATCGGGACGGGGTGGGCCATGTCCGCGACATATCGCTCGCGGACCACGATCGGCGCCGCGGCCATCGCAGCGGCGGCGTCGCCCTTCACGATGGTCGACCGACCGGCGACGTTGCCGGCAGGCTCGAGGTTCGGGTCGTGCGCGTAGCTTTCGATCGCCTCGTGGACGAGCGGTGAGCCCGGCTCCAGCGCAGCTTCCACGTCCAGGACGGCGGGCAGGTCCTCGTAGTCGACCTCGATCGCATCGATCGCCGCCGACGCAACCTCCGGAGACACGGCGGCGACGGCGGCGACGACCTCGCCCTCGAACCGGACCACGCCGGAGGCGAAGAGCGTCCGATCCGCCACGAAGTCGAACGAGGCGTAGCGGCGGCTCGGGACGTCGGACTGGGTGAGGACCGCGAGGACGCCCGGCATGGATCGGGCCCGGCTCGTGTCGAGCCGTCGGATCCGGGCGTGCGCACGGCCCGCAAGCATGAGCCGGGCGTGGGCGAGACCCGGGAACGCGAGATCGCCGGTGTAGCGGGCTTGACCGGTCACCTTCGCCGGTCCGTCCGCCCGAACCCATGCCGGATCGGCCGACGGCTGGTCGGCGGGCCTCGGGCTCGGTCCTCCGCTCACGGCAATCTCCCTCCAGGTGGTCCGCGG
>JBPYEM010000057.1:0-2235 GCA_051985205.1 Candidatus Limnocylindrales bacterium
GACCCGCCGGTAGATGCCGCCATCGCGCGTCATCAGCCCGGCATCGACGAGATAGCGGCGCAACGCCGCGACGTCCGGATGCAGGAGGGCCAGCCGCATGTTGACCTCCTTCTCCTCGTAGTCGCGATCCTCGGGAAACGCCTGGTCGCGGATGACCCGGAGCAGGAGCTCACGCTTGCCGGCTCGAGCCGGGATCGAGACGAGCCGGCCATCCCGCAGGAACGACCGAACGACCTTCTCCTCCGGCGTGAGATGCCGTTGGGGAGCCGCGTCATTGCGTACGGCCTTCGGGCGTCCCGGGTTGGCAGGCAGGTCCGCGGCGGACATGGCCGGACCCTAGCAGAAGGCTGCCCGCTACGATGGCGGCGATGCTTCCCGATGGCCGCCGGCTCGGTGCCCACCTCGCGATGGGCGACGGGATGGTCAAGGCGGCCGATCGCGCGATCGAGATCGGCGCCACTGCGCTCCAGATCTTCAGCGACAACCCGACGGCCTGGGAACGACGGGCCGCCGCCTCGCCCGAGATCCCGGTGTTCCGCGAGCGGCTCGCGGCCGGCGCGATCGCACCGCTGGCGATCCACGCCTCGTACCTGATCAACCTCGCCGGCGACGACGAGACGTTCCGAGCGGCTTCGATCCGGCTCCTCGCCGCCGAGCTCGAGACCGCCCGCTGGTTCGGCGCGGCGTTGGTCAACATCCACATCGGCTCCCACCGCGGCGCGGGACGCGGGGCCGGCGTCGACCGGCTCGTTGAGGGAATCCTGGCGGCACTGGCCGAGGAATCGACGGACGCGTCGCCTGACGCCGCCGTGATCACCCTCGAGAACTCGGTCGGCGGCGGTGGCGGCCTCGGGATCGACATCGACGAGCTCGCGAGGATCGCCCGCGCGCTCGATCGAGCGGGCGTCCCGCGCCGGCGCGTGGCCTTCTGCATCGACACCGCGCATCTCTGGGGCGCGGGCGCGGACCTCGCGGATCCCGCCGACGTCGACCGGCTGATCCGGGCATTCGCGGATCGGATCGGCATCGACCGCCTGCCGCTCATCCATCTGAACGACACGAAGGCCGAGCGTGGCTCCCGGCTCGATCGCCACGAGCACCTGGGGGCCGGGCGGATCGGGCGAACCGGGATCGCCGCGATCCTGACGCACCCACTCCTCGCCGCGACGACGTTCATCCTCGAGACGCCCGGCATGGAAGAGGGCTACGACGCGATCAACCTGAGGCGCGCCGTCGCGATCGCCCGTGGCGAACCGCTCGACGAGCTGCCGGCTGAGGCGTTCTCGCTTCGCGGCAGCCGATCGAAGGCGGCGACGCCGCCGGCTGCGGCTTCGTCATCGCGGCGTCGCATCCGGACGAATGAGACGCCGGCCGAACCCGCGGTGGACAGCGTCATCGCGCCCGACCATCCGTGACCGCGCCGTCAACCCGACTTCCCGTCGTGGCGAGCGCGCGTCGATGGGTCGCCTTCCCGGCGGATCGCGCCGCTCGGTTCGAGCTCCTCGCGTTCGTCGCGATCGTCGTCGTCGCTGCCGGTCTCCGTCTGACGAACCTCGGGACACGCGGGACCTGGGACGCCGACCAGGGACACGACATGCTCGTCCTTCGCGATCTCGTCCGGCACGGGACGATCCCACTGCTGGGACCGCCGACATCGATCGGCGACTTCCATCACGGGATGCTCTACTACCTGCTCCTGGCCCCCGCGGCATTCGTCTCGAACGCCGACCCGACGGCCCTCACAGGTTGGATCGCCCTCGCCGGGATCGCCGCCGTCGCCGTGACCGGATGGCTGGCCCGAGCGATCGGAGGGCCGATTGCCGGCCTGGTCGCCGCCCTCTTGATGGCGGTGTCGGCGAGCGCCGTCGACGAGTCGACCTTCATCTGGAATCCGAACCTGATCGCGCTCACGAGCTCCGTCGCGCTCGCGGCAGGCTGGCGGGCGTGGCAGACGGGCCGAGCGCGCTGGTGGGTCGTGGCCGGGGCGGCGTGCATCGCGACGATGCAGTGCCACGTCCTCGGCGTGATCCTGACACCCGTCGTCGCGGGACTCCTCGCGGCCGACCTCCGACGACGACGCGTCATCCGTGACCGCGATGGATTCCGACGGATCGGCTGGGCGGTCGCCGCCTGGATCGCGCTAGGGTTGCTGAGCTACGTCCCGCTCGCGATCCACGAGGTGACGTCGGACGAATCCGAGGTCCGCGCTGCGCTCGCGTTCCTCGCGAGTGGCGG
>JBPYEM010000058.1:0-5527 GCA_051985205.1 Candidatus Limnocylindrales bacterium
CCTCGGACGACCGCCCGTATTCGCCCGGGCTCGAAGGCGTCCTCGCCGGCGAGACGTCGCTGTCCAACGTCGACGGGGCCAACGGCCGGCTGACGTACCGCGGCTATCGGATCGGCGACCTCGTCGAGCACGGTACGTATCCCGCCGTCGCGAACCTCCTCTGGACCGGCGACTGGGACCCGAAGGCGAAGCTGTCGACGGGGCCGGTTCCGGACGCGGTACTGGCAACCCTCCGCGCGCTGCCGACCACCGCGAAGCCGATGGACGCCCTCCGGACGGCCGTCTCCGCCTGGGGTGCCGCGCAGGGCCTCACCTACCCACCGACCCCGGAGCAGGCGCGCGCCCTGACCGCGTTCTCCCCGTCCGCGCTGGCGGCGTTCGCCCGGCTGCGAGAGGGCAAGGAGCCGGTCCAGGCGGATCCCTCGCTCGACCTCGTCGCGGGCTTCCTGTACCAGCTCAAGGGCGAGCGGCCGGACGCGGCCACCGCCCGCGCCCTCGATGCCTACTTCATCGTCGGCGCGGAGCATGGCTTCAACGCGTCGACGTTCACCGCCCGCGTCGTGACCTCGACGAACAGCGACCTCGCCTCGGCGGTCTGTGGTGCGATCGGGACGATGAAGGGCCCGCTTCACGGCGGGGCCCCGTCAGAGGTGGTCGACCAGCTGGCGAAGGTCGGCTCCGTCGACCACGCCGAGCAGTGGATCCGTGACACGCTGGACCGCCACGAGCGGCTGATGGGCTTCGGCCACCGCGTCTATCGCGCCTACGACCCACGTGCCGCGGCGCTCCGGAAGGTCGCCGAGGGGATGGAGCACAAGCCGGACTGGCTGGAACTCGCGATCCAGGTCGAGGACGTCGCCTTGCGGCTCCTCGCGGAGCGTCATCCCGAGCGGCCGCTCCGGACGAACGTGGAGTATTACGCCGCGCCGGTGCTGATGGGCGTCGGGCTCACCCCGGACCTGTTCCCCGCGACGTTCTCGCTCGCCCGCCATGCGGGCTGGACCGCGCACGCCCTCGAGCAGGCGGCGAACAACCGCCTGATCCGGCCGGACGTCCGCTACATCGGCCCAGCGGAGCGCGATCTGCCGAGCTGAGGACCCGCGGCCGGGCGCCTCGCTCCGCTGCCCGGCGCCGCTCTGCCGATCGCGCCTGCCAGTCGCCCGCGACCCCGCGACCCCCTACTGGCCGAACCCGCTCGCGGCGAGGCGGCTGACCACGTAGACGATGACGGGCAGGAGCAGGGCGGACAGGAAGCCGCGCAGCACCTGCGGCGGCCAGGGCCAGGTCGGCAGACGGTCGATCCGATCGCGCATCCCGCGCACGCCGGCGAGCGAGTCCGCGATCACCTTCGTCCGGTCGAGATCGCGCGAATCGACGGATGCGTACATCTCCTGGCCCAGGACGTCCAATCGGCGCTCCGCCGCCCGCAGGAGCTGCTCCTTCGCATCGACGAGCCGGCCGTGGATGCCGAGCAACGGCACGATGAACGCGGCGATGCTCACCGCGAACGTGCCGGCCAGCGGGAGCAACGAGATGGCGTTGCCGAACTGCGCCGAGCCGTTGACCGTCAGCGCGTAGTACCCGACGACGGCGTAGGCGAGGCCGATCTGGACCGTCAGGCGGGAGAAGGCGTAGACGGGCACGCGGTCGAAGGGATCGATCGCCGTCGCCTCCCGGTGGATCCGGCTGACGAGCCGCAGCTGGCGGGTGGTGTGGATCACTGCGGCGACGAACATCGAATAGCCGAAGACGAGGCCCGGGAGGTAGGCCGCGAAGGCGGCCAGACGACCCGAACCGCCGCCCGGGATGGCACTGGACGAGACCGCCAGAAAGAAGCCGACGCCCAGGATGACCCCCAGCACCACGATGACCGCGCCGTATCCCTTCGGTGAGGTCGTGAGCGCGTAGGACCAGCCGGCTCGATCGCTCTCCGGCCAGCCGGACGCGGGCCAGAACGACTTGAGCGCCCGGCGCGCGACCCGGTTCAGGTACGCGAGCGCCGCGAGCGTGTAGGGCCCGTAGACGGCACCGGACACGATGAGCGGATCGAAGGTGCCCACCGGCAGAACCCCGGCTCCCCACAGCACGGCGTGTGACCACGCGATGTCTGCGACGACCAGACACGGGAACAGCCACCAACCGCCGGCCGGCAGCTCGCCGATCCACGTCAGCGCCCGGCTCACGACCGACGGCGGGTATGGCGCCGGCACGTCGACCGCCGCGAGCGGGCCCAGCGCCGTCGCCTCTTCCATCACGCGGGCCATCGTAGGGCGCCACGGCGAACCGGATTCGCGCGTCGCGCGGCCGTCCCGCCGCCGCGCCTACCGGGACGGAACCGGTTGCCGCGGATCGGAGGACGACACGGTGCCCAGGTCCCACGTGAGGTCGGTGCGCGGGCGTTCTCCGCCCAACCCGGACCGTCGTACCAGAACGGTCCGTGACCGCGCCGTCGGATCAGCGGAGGATCGGCAGCATCCTGGCGGCGAGGATGGACCGGAACGCTTCCACGAGGAGCCACGCCCGGTCGCGGTCCGGGATCGAGGCGTCGAGCAGCGGGTCGACGACCTGATCGATCCGCTGCCGCCGTTCCTCGACAGAGAGGCCCGGCTGGGTGTCCGCCGAGACGTCCCACAGCTCCTGGTACAGGAACCACGCGAAATCGTCGTAGATCAGCTGGGCCTCGACCTCCCAGGCCTGGGCCGAACGAACCGCGCTGCCGATCTCGAGCGCCGCCGGCAGCACGCTCTCGAGCAGCTCGCCGAGCGCGAGATCCTGCTGCCGGAGCAGGTCCGGCAGGCTCACACTGCCGACGGCTGCCGTCCCGAGCGCTGCGCCCCAGCGGCTGGCGCTCCGCGACGCGGACTTGCTCTCGAGCGCCCGCAGGCAGCCGTGGAACTCCCGCGCGACGATTCGCGCTCGAAGCGCCGCCGGACCGCCCACCTCGAGCAGCGTCTTCTGCAGCGTCCACAGGTCGCCGGGGTTCGGCTCGGCGAGGATGCGGTCGAACGCCGACCGCACGGCGTCGATCGGGGCCTGGGCGATCACTCGCTCCATGGTCGGTCGACCTCAGAGCCAGCCGTGACGACGGATGGCCGTCGTCGCGAGCGCGACGGACGGCGACAGGTTCGGCATCGACTGGGAGTCTGCCCCATCTGGATGGCCGGCATCCATCCGAGTCCCGGCGCGGCCCGGCAGGTCGCGTGGGGCGGGCTGCCAGATCGCGTCGGATCTTGGGCGACCTGAGCGCGGAGCAGCTCAATGGCGGGCCTGGTCCTCCCGCGCCTCCCAGAGGACGTGCTCCGGGGTCTCGAGCTGGAAGGTCGAGTGATTGATGTCAAAGTCGGCCGAGAGACAGGTCGCGAGATGATCGAGGATGTCGCCCGGCTTGGCGTCCTCCCCGAGCACGACGTGCGCGGACACGACGTTCATCCCGCTGGTGATCGTCCACGCGTGCAGGTCGTGGACGTCGACGACGCCACGGGCCTCCCGGATGTGACGCTCGACCTCGGACACGTCAACGCCCTTCGGCGTCGCCTCCAGCAGCACGTCGACGCTGTCTCGCAGCAGGATCACCGTCCGCGGGACGATCAGGATCGCGACGACGATCGAGGCGACGGCGTCGGCCTGGCGCCAGCCGCTCAGCGCGATCACGACGCCCGCGACGAGGACGGCCGCGGAGCCGATCAGGTCGCCCGCGATCTCGAGGTAGGCGCCACGCATCGTGAGGCTCTCGCGCTGGCCGGCCGACAGGATCCGCAGCGACGCGAGGTTGGCGAGCAGGGCGAACGCCGCCACCACCGCGACGAGGACGGGCTGGACCTCGGGTGGCTCCGCGAAGCGCCGGACTGCCTCGAGCCCGACGACGATCGCGATCCCGAGCAGGAGCACGGAGTTGACCGCCGCCGCGACCATCTCCAGGCGGTAGAGGCCGAACGAGCGGGCGTCGGTCGGCGGCCGCGCGGCGATCCGGATCGCGACGAGCGACAGGACCATGCCCGAGACGTCGGCGAAGACATGGCCGGCGTCGGCGAGGAGGGCGAGTGAGTTCGCCAGCCGACCCGCGACGAGCTCGACGCCGAGGACGATCAGGCCGATGGCGATCGACAGGGACAGGCTGCCAGCGTGCCGACCGGCGGCGGAGCGCGAGGCAGCGGCGGAGCGGAACGCGGCCACGAGGCGAGAGTACGCCCGCGAGCCGACCCGGCGGTGGTGGACGGCCGTCGGCGGGAGGGCCCGCAGCTTCAGGCGCCCGGCGGCACCTCCAGCCACCCTTCCCGGAGCGCCCGGGTCGCGAGCTCGGTCCGCGAGGCCAGGTCGAACCGCTCGAACAGCCGGCGCAGATGCGACTCGACTGTCTTCGCGCCGATCCCGAGCCGCGCGCCGATCTCGTCGTTCGATCGGCCGTCGACGACCAGCCGAACGACGTCCAGCTCGCGTTCGCTGAGCCGGTCGATCGATCCCGAGCCACGCGGTCGAACCGAGAACGCGAGCCCGCCCGCGGCGACCCGGCGGATCGCGTCGAGGAGCTCGGCGAGGGGCGCGGTCTTCAGCACGAAGCCCGACGCGCCAAGGCGCAGCGCCGCCTCCGCGTACTGGGGGTAGTCGTACGCGGTGACGACGATGATCGCGGGACCGTCAGAGGTCTCGCCAAGGAGCCGGAGCCCGGAGTCCGAACCCAGGCGGATGTCGAGCAGGAGCACGTCCGCTTCGACGCGTCCGATCGCCTCGCGCGCCTCGTCGATCGAGCCGGCCGTCGCGACCACGTCGATCCCCGCCTGCGTCGCGAGGAGCGACGCCGTGCCCTCGCGCACGACGGGGTGGTCGTCGACGACGATCAGACGAACCGTCCCGTCGGCCACGGAGGTGCCGGCCGCTCTCCTCAATGCGGTCGCCACTCGAGCGCGACATGGGTCCCGCCGCTCGGCCACCGCCGGACGTCGAGGATCGCCCCGATCTGCTCGGCGCGCTGCGCCATGTTGAGCAGCCCGAACCGGCCGGTCTGCTCGGCCGCGTCCGGCGCGTCGGCCGCGATCCCGGGCCCGGCGTCGTCGATCGCCAGCGAGATCCCGGCCGGCGTGGAGCGATACCGGACGACGATCGGCGGGCGGCCGTGCTTCACGGCGTTGGCGAGGGCTTCCTGGGCCACGCGGAAGATGGCCAGCTCGACGTCCGGTGCCTGGCGTGTGTCGTCGCTCCGCTCCAGCCGGACCTCGCCGCCCGCGAGTCGCTCGATCCGCAGCACGAGCCAGTCCAGCGCAGGCCCGACGCCGAGGTCGTCGAGGATCGGCAGGCGGAGATCGCCGCAGATCGCCCGGAGCTTGTCCGCGACCGTCCGCCCGATCTCGGCGCCCTCGGTATCGCCGGCCGTCTCGAGCCGGCGGACCAGCAGCGTGAGCTCCTGCAGGGCGTCGTCGTGGATGTCGGCCGCGAGCCTCGCCCGCTCCGCCTCGGTTGCGGCGACGATGAGGTCCCACTGGAGGGTGGCTCGGGTCGCGAGCCGAGCCAGGGGCCGGATCGTGAACCGACC
>JBPYEM010000059.1:0-2049 GCA_051985205.1 Candidatus Limnocylindrales bacterium
AGCGGCACCCCGCCGACGATCCGGACGACCGCCGTTTCGGCGCTCCGGCCGGGTGACGGGAGCCGGACGGACCGCCCGGTCCCGCGCTCCACGAGCGTGACCGTCGCGTCCGGCCCGCCGCTGACGACCGCGAGGTAGGCGCCGTCGGCCGACCAGGCGAAGTCGTCGATTGCGTCGCCGCCCGACCACAGCTCCGACGACGAGCCGTCCCAGGCGACCAACCGGATCGCGCCGGTGATCGCGACCGCGACGCCGAGCCCGCGGGGATCGAGTGCCAGGCGATCGACCGACCGGAACGCCACGATCGACCGGTTTCGGCCGCCGTCGAGCGGCCAGGCCTCGATCGATGCTCCCTGCCGCTGCCTGTCGTCTCCGATCGTCACGGCGACGTCGTGTCCGGGATCGGCGTCCTCGTTGCCCGCGCTCGCCGGCCCGACCGAGGACGGCGCCGCGATCGCCGCGACGACGTTCGAGGCTGGATCGATCCGAAGGAACCGCCACGTCGGACGGCCGTCGCTCCCGTCGATCCGTTCGCGCAGCACGAGCGCGTCGTCGCCCTCGAAGCCCTGCGCGGCCGCGTCGTCCGGGACGGCGGTGCGGACCACGCGTCCGTCGCGGGTGTCCACGACCAGAGCCTCCGGCTGGCCGGCGTCGATCGGGCGGGCGATCGCGGCCAGCCGCCGACCGTCGGCCGACCAGATCGCCGCGCCGATGTCGATCGCGGGCAGGTCGATCGACCAGACCGGCTGGCCATCCGCGATGGCGATCGCGGCGAGGTGGCTCACATCGCCGTCGATCACGCTCGAGACGGCGATGGTGCCGGCGGGATCGACCGACCAGATCCGGCCGGAGACCGCGTCCGGTCGCTCCGCGACCCGCCGAGATGGCGTCGTGCCGTCGAGGCGCTGCTCGACGAGGACAGAGGCGCGGGCGTCGAGGACCTCGTAGTAGACGACCGGCCCGCGGACCGGGGTGGCGTCCGAGGCGCCAGTCGAGCCGGCCGGCGGAATCGGCGGGAGAGACGTCCCGCGACCGACGAGCGCGGATGCCGCAACGACCGTCGCGGCGATCGCGACCGCCCCTCCGGCGAGCCAGCGTCCCCGTCGCAACCGCGTCCTCATCCGCTCCCGATGATGGCCCTCCCTCGTCGTGGTCCCGTTCCCTCTCCGATCCCGTCCGCGGCCCGTCCGACGTTTGACGGGGGCGCCATGCGATGCTACAAAGCCGTGCCCCCTCCGGGTCCCGAAATCCCTCGGCTACCGCCGCCCGGACGGCTCAGACCCGACACCGACGGAGAGTCCCGTGACGTTCCCCGAACTCGAGACGCAGGCACCGAGCGCCGTCAACCAGATCCGGATGAAGCGGCAGCTCGTCGAGCAGGCGATCGCCCAGGCGACCGCAGCCCAGTGGGGCGATGCGGCGGAGACGAACCGCCGTCTCCTCGAGCTCGGCCCGGACGCGGAGGCGGAGAACCGTCTCGCCAAGGCGCTCTGGGAGCTCGGCGAGCTCGCCTCGGCCCGCGAGCATTACCAGACCGCGCTCGCGCTCGACCCGACGAACCGGATTGCCGAGCGGAACATCGACCGTCTCCGGGTGCTCCTGGTCGAGGCCGGGGACAAGACGGTCCCGGCGTCGGACGGTTCGAAGGCCCCGGTCTCGATCTTCGTGGAGGAGACCGGCAAGACCGGGTTCGCGTTCCTGACGGACCTCGCCCATCCCCGCAAGCTGGCCCAGGTGAACCCGGGCGACGCGGTCGAGCTCACGCCGGAGGGCGGGCGGCTGATCGCGATCTCGAACGGGGTCCGGATCGGCGTCGTGGAGCCTCGCGTCGCCGCCCGGCTCCTCAAGCTGATGGCGGAGGGCAACCGGTACGCCGCCGGCGTGACGTCGCTGGGTGACAAGGACGTCCGGATCATCATCCGCGAGATCTACCAGGACCCCCGCAACTACGGGAAGGTCTCGTTCCCGACCGCCGCCAAGTCGACCGACCTCCGCCCGTACACGAAGGGCACGCTGATCCGCGAGGAGATGGATCTCGAGGACGACCTC
>JBPYEM010000060.1:0-2247 GCA_051985205.1 Candidatus Limnocylindrales bacterium
CAGCACGAAGCTGAACATGAACGCGACGAGGATCAGGATCTGGGAGACGCCGACCTGGATCGCGAGGTCGTTCGTGCCGTTCGCCCGGGCAAGGCTGACGAGCCGCTCCACGCCAAGCGCCGTCAAGAGCACGCTGCCCACTGACAGCGCCGCGAGGACCACGACGATCCGTCGCCGGACCGACTCGAGGATCGTGAGCCGGGCGATCGCCAGGATCGTCATTCGCCGGCGTCGCCATCCCGGCCGACGAGGGCGAGATAGCGGTCCTCCAGGCTCCGCCGGCCATCGTCCACCGCGTGGATCCGGCCACCGCGCCGGACGAGCCACCCGACGACATCCGGCGTCCGGTCGGCGGCCGCGGTCGTCTCGATCGTCAGCCAGTCGTCGGATCCCGTTTCCACGCCTCCGAACTCGGCGAGTCCCGCGAGGTCGTCCTCGCGGATGCCCGTGACCCGGACCCGGATCGCCGAAGCGCCCACCAGCTCGTCGAGCGTTCCGGTGGCGATGACGCGGCCACGGGCGACGACGGCGAGTCGATCCGCGACGCGTTCCACCTCGGTCAGCAGATGGGAGTTCAGGAAGACCGTGGCGCCGCGGTCGCGCACCGCGCGGATGATCTCGCGGACATCGGCGCGGCCCGTCGGGTCGAGCGCCGAGGTTGGCTCGTCGAGCACGACGAGCGCCGGGTCGCCCAGGAGCGCGACGGCCAGGCCGAGCCGCTGCTGCATCCCCTTCGAGAACGTCCCGACCCGATCGTCCGCCCGGGCCCGGAGGCCGACCTGGTCGAGGCCGGCCGCGACCGCTCGGTCGTCCGGCCGCTCGCCACCTCGCAGCCGGCCGTGGAGGCCCAGGACCTCCCGGGCCGTGAGCCACGGCTGGTAGCGGAAGAGCTCCGGCAGGTAGCCGACCTCGTGCCGAGCGGCGCGATCGCCGATCCGTGCTCCGAGAACGGTGGCCTGGCCGCTGGTCGGTCTCGCGAGACCGAGCAGGAGCTTGACGACGGTCGTCTTGCCCGCGCCATTGGGACCGAGGAACCCGAAGACCTCGCCGCGGCCAACCGTCATCGTCAGACCGGCGACGGCCTCCACCCGGCCGAATCGCTTCGTCAGTCCCTCGGTCTCGATCGCCGCCGGGTTCGCCACGTTCGTCATCGCGTTCGTGACGCCAGGCGTCTCGCCGGTGCGACGGTCAGCGCCGCTGGTTCGGGCTGAGGGCCTCGAGGATCACCCGCACGATGATTCCGCCGACGACGGCGACGACGGTCGCCGCCAGCAGGCCCTGGCCCGGGCTGAAGCCGAGCTGGAGCGCGATCCAGCCGCCGACGATCGCGCCCAGGATGCCGACGACGATGTTCGGCAGGCAGCCACGGGCGGTCCGGCCACCCACCACGGCGCCGGACAGAGCGCCGCCAAGGAACCCGACGATCAGCCAGCCGAAGAACCCGAGGTCGAAGGTCATGGCGCGGAGTCTGCCACGTCCGGATCGGCCAGAAACGCCCCGACGGCGGCAACGAACTGCTGCGCGTGCGTGTGGTGGGCGGCATGCCGCGCGCCCGGGATCGTGACGACCCGACCGTTGCGCAGCCGCGCGTCGAGCGCGCGCGTGGCATCCCCGAATGCGCTCGAGCTGTCGCCGCCGAGGATCTGGAGCACCGGCTGGCGCACCGCGCCGAGGGCGTCGAGCGAGCTCTCCGGACTGGTTTCCGCGCGGAGCTCGCGCAGGACGGTCTCGATTGCGGCGGCGCGGCGCGGCCAGATCGGGTTCGCTTGGAACGCCTCGAGCTCGGCGGCCGGCATGCCGACGATGTCGCGCATGAACGTCCCGAGCGCCGCGTCGCGGTCACCCGCGTCGACGAGGGCCTCGATGCGGGCGAGCGCCGCGACATCGGGATCCTGGTAGCCGGGTCCGCCCGGAGCCGGGGGCGCGCCCTCGTAGACGACGAGCCGCCGAAGCCGCGGCGTCCGGAGCGCGGCTCCCAGCGCGACGCGGCCTCCGTACGAGTGGCCGACGACGTCGACGGGCCGCCCCGTTTCGTCCCCGATCGCATCCACGACGGCGGCGACGTCGTCGAACTCGAGCTCGATCGCGTATGGCTCGCCCCGTGGAGCGTCACCGGACGCCCCGTGGCCGCGGCGGTCCATGGCGACGACGGCGTGGGTCGCCACGAGGAGCGGGCCGGACGTCCGCCAGGTCGTGTGATCGGCGGTCGCGCCGTGGATCAGGACAAGCGGCGATCCTTCACCGGTC
>JBPYEM010000061.1:0-3438 GCA_051985205.1 Candidatus Limnocylindrales bacterium
GCACGCTCGAACCTCGTCGCCCTGCAGCGGCTGGTGATGCCGGTCGAGGCCGCAGAAACCGACGCGGGCCGCCACGGACTGCCGGAAGTGGCGACAGGTCCCACAGCTCGTCGAGGAGCGGTGGCAGACCCAGCAGCGGGACGCTTCGGGTTGCGGTGTTGCGCAATGGGGGCAACGCCATTGCATTGCGCGATGGTAGCTACAAATCGACGCGCTGTCGCGCCGGAGGCGACGCCCGCGCGAACGAACGCAGGCCCGCGATCCGGCGATCCCGAACCGAACGGGTGGGCTAGTTGAAGGTGATCACGGTCGTGTCCGTGATCCGGCCGAACGACTGGGTGTCGACGATGACCGAGACGTGGCCCTGGCCCTTCGAGGCGCCCTTCGGGACGGTCGTCGTGAACGACGCCCGCCCGTTGGTGGCGGTCGCCACCTGGCTCGATGCGATCGCCGGCACGCCGGGGACGGCGAGCGTGAACGTCACCTGGGCACCGGACAGCGGCTGACCGTCGGGATCCGTGACGAGGACGGAGAGCGTCACGGGCTCGGGCAGCGAGGACAGGCGGATCCGATAGGTCGAGGCCGAGACCTTCGCCGTCAGGATCCCGGTTCCGTGCTGCAGCGTCAGCTTCGCCGCATTGACGTTGCCAGCTGGATCCGTCGCGGTGATCGGGATCGTGTTCGTCCCGGTCCCGAGGGGGACGACGACGGCGAACGCACCGGCTCCGTCGGCAGTGCCCGCGACCGTCGTGTTCGTCGTGACGTTCCGGACGCTGAGCGTGCTCCGGCCCTGCGTCTGGCCGACGATCTGGACGGTCGGCGCGTTCACGACGCCGTTGTTCTTCGGCGCGCTGATCGTGATCCGCGGCTTGGTGGTGTCGAGGATGTACGTCACCGCGGCCGACCGCTCGGACTCGCGATCGTCCGGACCCACGATCGTCGCGAGGAAGGTGTTCGTGCCCTCGCTCAGCTGGACGTCGGGGACGAGGAAGTGTTGCGACGCGCCGACCGGCACCTCGACCACGGGTGCGGACGGTGCGTCACCGAGCGCGACGTATAGGCGAACCCGGTAGTCGGCGTTCCCGGCGATCGACGCCGGAACCGTCCCAACGAGGTCGACCGATTTCTGGTTGGTGTACGGCTCCGCCGGCGGCTGGATGACGGGCGCGTCCGCCACGGTGATCTCGCTCGCGCTCGGAACGGGCGTCGCGGTGAGGTCCGTGACGAAGCCGGTGAACGTCTTTCCGATCGAGGCGACCGCGCGTCCGACGCCGCCGCTGGCGACGAGCAGTACACCGGCGCCGAGAGCGACGACGGCAACCGCGAGGACGAGGCGGAACGGGAAGGCGATCCCGCGGGTCCGTTCGACGCGTCGGTGTGGCGCGAGCCGGGTGGAGGACGGAGCCGCGGCGCGGACCTTGGTCGGCGCGGGCCGACCCGTGGAGGGTGGGCGGGGCCGGACCTGGGGAGGCCGCCCGCCGCGCCGCGTCGTCACGGCGCGGATTGTCGCATGCGCCGCCCGGCTCGCGGCCGGCACGCCGCCGGCCGGCGCTCGGCGTGGTCGCTTGGTGGCGGAGCGTTGTAGTCTTGGCCGGTCCGGCGCGCGGGTCCGTTGTCCTGTCATGCGCCGATCCGAGGGATGGATGCAGGCACGCGACCCCAAGCGAGATCGCCCCGCGGGAGCCATCGGCCGGCCGGCGTTCGGCGTCGGGCCGATCGCCAGGGTCAGCCGGCCGCCCACCGCCGTTCCCCAACGGCCCCCGGGTCCCGAGGACCGCCGTTCGCCGGGCGCCATCCCCGTCGGACCCGTGACGGGCGGTGGCGGCCTTGCGGCGCGAACGGCCGTCCCCGTTCGATCCCCGTTCCCGATGCGGCCCGGCCAGGCGCCGCGACCGGCGTACCCGACCCTGCCACCAGGGCGTGGCGGCTTCGGCCTGCCGAACCTTCGCCGGAACGTCTGCCCGCACTTCTACATGACGGGCTCGCGCGGCGCGATCCCGATCCAGGCGCCGCATCTCCTCAAGGCGCTGATCCGCCAGGACGCGAACGTGTCGCGCTGCCAGCTCCGCGGCGGCGTCCATCTCGAGCAGGGCTACGTCAACGACGTCTGCCTGACGCCGCGCTTCAACCAGTGCGTGTTCTACGAGGACGACCTGACGCGCGAGTGACCGATCGGGCGCGCGAGGGACATCGAACCGGGGCTGGGGACGATCCGGACGCGGCTGCGTACCACGGCGCCCTCGCCGCGCTCGCGGAACGGGGACGGTTCGGGGTGCGACTGGGCCTGGGCCGGACCCACGCGCTGCTCCGCGCGCTCGGGGACCCGCAGCTCGCCGTCCGTGGCGCGCTCGTCGCGGGGACGAATGGCAAGGGCAGCGTCCTCGCTCTTGCCGCGTCCGCGATCCGGGCCGCCGGTCTGCGGGCTGGCGAGACGCCCAAGCCCCATCTGACGACCTACCGCGAGCGCCTGCAGATCGCCGGCCGGCCCGTCGACGCGGCCACGTTCGCGCGGCTGGTCAACGACGCGATCGCGGCCGCTGACCGGATCCCGCGTCGCCTCGGCGACCCGACGGAGTTCGAGCTTCTGACCGCGGTCGTGTTCGCCTGGTTCGCCGAGGAGCACGTCGATCTCGCGCTCGTCGAGGTGGGTCTCGGCGGCCGCCTGGACGCGACCCACGCGTGGGACGGTGGCGTCGCCGCGATCACCAACGTCGACCTCGACCACACGGAGCGACTCGGGCCGACGATCGCCCATATCGCCCGCGAGAAGGCGGCGATCATCGAGCGCGGTGACCGGGCCGTGACGGGTGCCATCGGCGAGGCCAGGGACATCGTCCGGCGGCGAGCGGCGCGGCTGGGTGTCCCGCTCACCGTCGTCGACCCAGCGCCGATCCGGGCAATCGACGCCAACGGTCTCGTCGTCGAGCTGCCCCGGCTCGGCGAGACGCGGGTGGGGCTGCTCGGGCGGCACCAGGCGGCCAACGTGGCCGTTGCTGATGCGATCCTCGACGCGCTCCGCGATGCCGGGATCGCCGACGTCCGGGAGGACGCCCGTCGCCGCGGCTATGCCGCCGCGCGGTGGCCGGGCCGCCTGGAGCTCCTCGTCGTGGACGGTCGGCGTGTCCTCCTCGACGGCGCGCACAACCCCGCCGGGGCGACCGTGCTCGCTCGGGCCCTGGACGACCTGCGGCCCCAGCTGGGCGACGGCCGGCTCACGCTGTTGACGGCGGCGATGGCCGACAAGGATGTGGCCGGGATCGCGGACGCGCTCGGTGGGGCGGAGGCGCTGCGTGGCGCGAGGGTGATCACGACGGCGATCGACACGCCACGGGCGCTCCCGGCCGGACGGCTGGCGTCGATCTGGCGCAACCGGCTGGGCCGGACCGCGACGATCGAGACCCAGCCCGACGTCCGCGTGGCCCTCGACGACGCGCTCAA
>JBPYEM010000062.1:0-2348 GCA_051985205.1 Candidatus Limnocylindrales bacterium
ACGCCACGACCGGCGAGCCCCTATCGTGGGCCGGCACATCGGGTCTAGCCTGGGTCCCGCCGCTCGTCGAGACCACATCAGCCCGCGGACGAGCGCCGGGGGAGCGAACCGCGGACCGGCGCGCGGCATCACTGCTGGCTGTGGCGTGCCGGATCGGCGCCCGCCATGCTGTCGACGTGGAGGCGGGGTTCCTGTCCGGCGCGCCAGAGGACGTCGACTTCGGACCGACCTCCGAGGACGGCTACGTCGCGGTCCAGGCCTATGTCGCGCTGGCCCGCGCGGCGGCCGACGACGGCGAACGCTCGGAGCCGTGGCTCGACCTGGCCCGCCGAGCTGCCGACTGGACCCTGGGCTTCCGGTACGGCTACGACGTCGCCTTTCCGGCCGGCAGCCCGCTGGAGCAGCACCGCTTCCGGACCCTCGGCGCGGACCTCGCCTCGCCCGCCAACCAGCACCTGCACGCCTATGGCCTGATCTGCACGTCCGACCTCGTGGAGCTCTCGCGGATGACCGGCGATGACCGCTACCGGGCGGCGGCGCGGGCGCATCTCGCGTGGGCGCGACAGCTGCTGATCGCGACCGACGGCGAGCTGGGCGGGCGGCGCGGGATGATGCCGGAGCGCGTCTACCAGACCCGCTACGACGGACCGAAGGGATCCATCGGGCCGCTGTCGCACGCGTGGTGTCTCGGGCTCCTGCTGCATGCGGCGGAGCTCGCGGTCGCCGATGCGGGGCTCACCGACGCCGACGCCGAGCTCCTTCCTGCGGAGCTTGCCGATGGGTGACGCCCACGATCGTGCCCGGCCGGGCAACGCGTGGCTGGATCGGCCCTGGCGGCTCTTGCCGAACCGGGTCTCGCGCTTCTACCGCGGCGGGCTGCTCCTCGACCGCTTCCGGGACGTCGCGGACGCGGCAGACGGCGAGCGACCGGAGGACTGGGTCGGGTCCGCCACCCGGGCGTGGAGACCGCCCGGAGCGGCGCCGACCGCCGAGGGTCTCTCGACCGCCAGGGTCGGCGACGATGAGCGCCTCGTCCTCGACGTTCTCACCGCCGACCCGGTCGCGATCGCCGGCCTCGACCTGGCTCGTGTCGGCCCGACGACGGGGATCCTCGTCAAGCTCCTCGATGCCGCGATCCGGCTGCCGGTGCACGCCCACCCGACCCGCGCGTTCGCCCGCGAGCGGCTGCATTCCCGATTCGGCAAGGCCGAGGCCTGGATCGTCCTGGGAACACGTGACCTCCCTGGAGAGCCGCCGCCACACATCCGGCTGGGCTTCCGGCGCGATGTCGACCGGGACGAGCTCCGGCGGTGGATCGACGAGCAGCGGACCGACGATCTGCTCGCGGCAATGGTCGATCGCCCCGCGAGGCCGGGTGACGTCTGGTTCGTCCCGCCGGGGACGCCGCATGCGATCGGTGCCGGCGTCTTCATCCTGGAGGTCCAGGAGCCGACGGACTTCTCGATCGTCCTCGAGACGGCCGGCTTCCCGATCGATCCCGAGGACGCGAGCCTGCGACTGGGATGGGACGTCGCGATCGATGCGATCCACCGGCGGCGGTTCGCCGAGCCGGAGATCGCGGCACTGCACGCGACGATCGACGACGGTCTGCCGACCGCGGCAGCGGACTGCTTCTGGGCGCGCCGGATCGTCGTGGAGGCGGAGCGGCGACTCGACGTCCCCGCGCGGTTCGTGGTCGGGATCGTCACGGCCGGCCGCGGCAGGGTGGTCGCGACCGGAGGCGGCCTCGATGTCACGGCGGGCGACGCCTTCGCCCTTCCGGCCGCTGCGACGGGTGACGCCCGACTGATCGCCGAGGACCGCCTCGAGATCATCGTCGCCGGGTCGGCCGGTCCGCCGGACGCCGGGTGACGGAGATGGCTCCGTGACGAACTCCACCGGGCGAGCGGACGCGGCGCCCCGGGTCGTCTGCATCGGGATCGCGACGATCGACGCGATCATCGAGGTCGAGCGACTGCCCGGCTCGGACGAACGCGTGCCCGGGGTGGGGGCGGCGCTCAGCGGCGGTGGAACGGCGGCGACGGCCGCCGTGACGCTCGCGCGGCTCGGTGTGCCCGTCGCCTTCGTCGGCCGGGTGGGCGAGGACCGGAGTGGACGGTGGATCCGCGACGAGCTTGCCGCGGAGGGTGTCGACGTCGATGGGCTCCTGCTCCGCGAAGGTCGTCGGTCGCCACTCAGTGCCGTGCTCGTCGAAGTCGCGACCGGCGCGCGGGCGCTCGTGCCGGATCCGGGCGACCGCGAGCCGATCGAGCTCACGGCCGACGATCTGGAACGTTGCGCGGCAGCGGCGTGGGTCCACCTCGATCATCGCGGCGCGGCGGCGGTCC
>JBPYEM010000063.1:0-4395 GCA_051985205.1 Candidatus Limnocylindrales bacterium
GCCGGCTCGCCGCGCTGCGGTTGCGGCGCGCAGCGGCGGCTTCCTCTACTGCGTCTCCCTCGTCGGCGTGACCGGCGCCCGGGCGAGCCTGCCGTCGTCGGTCGGGCGACTGATCCGTGACGTGACCGCGGTGTCGCCCGTCCCGGTTGCCGTCGGGTTCGGCGTCAGCAAGCCCGCCCACGTCCGGGCGATCGCCCGCGCCGGTGCCGCGGGCGCGGTCGTCGCCAGCGCGCTCGTCGACACGCTGGGGACGGACGGGACCCACGTCGGGCGGATGGCCGATCTCGTCCGCCGGCTCGCGGCGGCGACGCGATGACCGGATAAGGCCATGACCCGATGACGCGAAGCGTCCTGGTGACGGTCGAGCACACGCCGAAGAAGGCATTTGCGACCGCCGCGGACTGGCCCGGCTGGAGCCGATCCGGCAAGACCGAAGAGCTCGCGCTCGATGCACTCGCGGCGTACGCCGCGCGGTACGCCGTCATCGTGGACGCGGAGGAGCGTGCGTTCGCAAGCGACATCGGAGTCGGAGACCTCGACGTCGTCGAGCGTCTGGCGGGCTCCGCCGGCACGGACTACGGGGTTCCGAGCCGCCCGACCGAGCACGACGCCCGGCCCACGGATGCCGCGGCCGCGAGCCGGCTCGCCGGCCTCGTCGGTGCTGCGTGGTCCGCCTTCGACCGAACCGCGGCCGATGCGCCCGAGGAGCTCCGGAAGGGACCGCGCGGGGGCGGACGGGACACGTCGAGGATCGTCGCCCACGTGATGGACGCCGACAGGGCCTACGCCAACGAGATGGGCGTCAAGGTCGCCGGCTTCGAGCCCGACGACCGGGCCGCGATCGACGCGATGCGGGAGGCGATGCTCGAGGTGATCCTGGCGGCTCGCGACGGCACGCCGCTCGCGGATCGACGCTGGCCCGCCCGGTACGCCGCTCACCGGATCGCGTGGCACGCCCTCGACCACGCCTGGGAGATCGAGGACCGGACCGACTAGGGTTCCGAGCCTCCCGCGGCCAGGACGATCGGTTCCGGGATCCGGCCGAGCCGGGCGGCTTCCGCTCGAACCTCGGCCGGCGTCCAGCCCGCGGCGCGCAGGTCACGGACCCCGGTGTCGCCGTCCGACTTGGAGAGCTTCGCCCCGTTCGCCTTGCGGATCAGCGGGTGGTGGAGAAATCGAGGCGGTGTCGCCCGTCCCAGCAGCCGCGCGAGCCGGATCTGACGGGGCGTCTCGTCGACGAGGTCCTCGCCGCGCACGACCAGGTCGACGGCCTGTCGCACGTCGTCGATCACGACCGCGAACGTATAGGTCCAGTTGCCCGCTCGGTCGCGGATCACGAGATCGCCGTCCGGGGCGACGGGCCCGCTCCGCGGCCCGAGCAGGAGGTCGTCGAACCGCTCCTCGCCGTCGCCGAGAGCCACGCGGAGGCTCGTGACGGCGTCTCCAGGGAGCGTCCGGGCTCGGCATCCACCCGGACAGCCGGAGCCCGCCCACCGATGGCCGTGCTCCCGAGCCCAGGCCGTGAACGTCGCTCGGGAGCACGAGCATCGGTACGTCACCCCGGCCTCGGTCAGCCCATCTGCCCCTGCTCGATAGGCCGCTTCCGCGTCCGTGGTCGACTGACGGACCGGGCCCTCGTCGGGAACGAATCCGAGCCAGTTGAGCTCCTCCAGGAGCGCGGTGTCGTAGCTGGATCGCGAACGCTGCCGGTCGTGGTCCTCGATCCTGAGCACCACGGCGGCACCCGACAGTCCTGCCGCGCCCCAGACCCAGGCAGCGTTCGCGGCCTGGCCGAGATGCAGGAATCCCGTCGGGGCGGGGGCGAACCGGGTCCGAACGGATTGCGGAAGCCCTGCCCCGGCGACGAGCGGCGGTTCCGCCGTCGACCGCGGCGCGTCAGTCGCCGTCGGTCGCCTCGGGCCGGGCCAGCAGCCGGGCCGCTCGCCCGGCTCGCGTCCGATCCCGCCGTTCGAGGCTTCGAGCCACGGCGAAGAGGCGCCGATACACCGCGATCAGGTCGGCCTGCGGCATCGGTCCATCGTTGGCCATCGACACCCGGAGCAGGACCTCGCGCTCTCGCTCGGGGTCCCGGACGCCGCGATGGCTGGCCGTCGCCTTGGCCCGGCCGACGTCGCGTGCGAGCTCGGCCCGATCGTTCAGGAGCCGGACGATCCGGCGGTCGAGCGCATCGATCCGGCGCCGCAGCCGGCGGAGCTCGGCGGAGTCCGGCGGCGGCTTGCCGTCACGGTCAGCCACCCGACGCACCGCTCCGATCCGCGATCGCATCGAGCGCGAGGAGGTAGCCGCGCTTGCCCTGGCCCACGATCGATGCCTCCGCGACGTCGTGCAGGAAGTTGACCTGCCGGAAGCTCTCCCGGGTCGACGGATCGGAGAGGTGGACCTCCCAGAACGGCCTCTCGACCGCGAGGAGCGCGTCCCGCAGCGACACGGACGTGTGGGTGAGTCCGCCGGCGTTGACGATCGCGACGTCGAAGTCGCGCCGGTGCAGGCGGTCGATCAGCGCACCCTCATGGTTCGACTGGAACGTCTCGACCTCCAGGCCCAGCGCCGTCGCGTGCTCGACGATCTCGCGATGGATGTCCTCGAGCGTGTCGCGTCCGTAGATCTCCGGCTCGCGCGTGCCCAGCAGGTTGAGGTTCGGACCCTGGAGGACGAGGACCCGCGTCACGCGGCGACCCCTGCCCGAACGAGGAGCGACGCGGCAGTTCGTTCGACCAAGTCCGTCGGGACGTCGTCGCGGACGACGGTGCCGGTCGCCGTCGGCAGGACCCAGCGGAGCGCGCCGGCGGCGTGCTTCTTGTCGGCGCCGAGGGCGTCGAGGACCGTCGCCAGCTCATACGGCAGGGGCGCCGTCGCAAGTCCGAGCGTCGTGAGCAGCCGCTCGATCCGCTCCGCCCGCTCGGCCGGCGTCACGCCGAGCTCGCGGCCGATCCGGACTGCGCCGCGCAGGCCGTGGGCGACCGCCTCGCCGTGGAGCAGGTCCCCGAACCCGCCGGCGGCCTCGACGGCGTGGCCGAGCGAATGCCCCAGGTTCAGCGTGATGCGGCCCCCGGCGACCGCCGTTTCCTTCTCGTCGGCCTCGGTCACCCCGACCTTCGCCCAGGCCGCTCGCTCCACGAGCTCCGCGATCGAGCCGTCGTCGAAGGTCGACGCCTCGCCGCGAGCGATCGCCTCACCTCGGTCCTCGAGCAGCTCGAAGAGACGGTCGTCGCCGAGGACCGCCATCTTCACGGCCTCACCCAGCGCCGCCCGCCGCTGCCGCTCCGGGAGGTCGCGAAGAGACCGGACGTCGATCACGACCGCGGCCGCCGGGTGGAACGCGCCGACGAGGTTCTTGCCCGCCGCGAGATCGACGGCGGTCTTGCCACCGATCGACGAGTCGATCTGGGCGACGAGCGTCGTGGGGACGTGGACGACCGGCACGCCGCGCAGCCACGTCGCCGCGAGGAAGCCCGCCGCGTCTCCGAGCGCCCCGCCGCCCACCGCGACGAGCGGCTCGCGTCGCTCGACCCGCCGCGCGGCGAGCTCACCGGCCGCCGTCTCGATCACGGCCAGCCGCTTCGCGTCCTCGCCTCGGGGGAGCAGGACCTGCTCCACGGCCCAGCCGTCGTCCGCGAGGGCGGACGCGAGCGACGCGCCTGCGGCCGCCCATGCCCCGGGCTCGGAGACGAGGATCGCGCGCCGCGCCCCGAGCCCCTGCAGGACGTCGCCCACGACGGTCGCGGCGATGCCCTCACCGATCACGATGTCGCCGCCGAGCGATTGACCGCGGAGCAGGATGGTCCCGGACGACCCGGTCGCCGCGTCCGCGACGAGGCCATCGGCGCGCTCCACGATCGCCGGCAGCTCGGCGACGCCGTTGACGCGGTTGGCCGCGGAGTAATACGGCGCCCGGTCGCGGGCCAGGTCGCGGATCGTGCCCATTGGGTCGCGACCCTGGATCAGCGGCCGGACGTTCGGCGAGCGGCGGAGCCGCTGGGCGAGGACCTCTGGCCGCACGTCCAGCCAGATCGGGACGCGGCCCCGGTAGAGGGCCCAGCGGTTGCGCGGATCGACCACCGCGCCGCCACCGGTGGCGACGACCGTCCGGATCTCGGCATCGCCGGAGGCCGGTCCCAGGTTCGCGACGGCCTGACGCTCGAGGGCGCGGAACGCCGGTTCACCGTCGTCCGCGAAGATCGCCGGGATCGACCGCCCGGCCGCCTTCTCGATCGCCTCGTCGAGGTCCACGAAGGCGGCACCATGACGATGGGCGAGACGGCGCCCGACGGCACTCTTGCCGCTCCCCGGGAGCCCGACGAGCACGACGTCCATCGCCGGTCAGTCGTCGCCGCCGCTACCCGCCTCGGCCGGCTCGGCGGGCGTGGCAGCCGC
>JBPYEM010000064.1:0-4839 GCA_051985205.1 Candidatus Limnocylindrales bacterium
CTCCGCAGCAACGTTCGCACCCATGCCGCGGAGTTCACGTTCGACCATCACGTCGACCGGCTCATCGCCTTCCTGCGTCGCGCCGCCGACTCCGCGGCCGGTCCCGGGAACCGGTCGCGCCGCCGGACCTCGGACACACCGGCCGACGACGGCCCCGCCGACGACGACACCGCCGAAGCGCCGGCGGCGGAACCGCGGGCCGTCGAACCCGCGCGCCCGGCCGCGACGACCTCGGTATCGTTCCCGGCATGGGTGCCGACGGACCGGCCGCGCTCCACGTCGGAGGCGTGATCCTGGCCGCCGGCGCGGCCACCCGGTTCGGCGGGAACAAGCTTCTCGTCGAGCTCGAGGGCAGGCCGCTCGTCCGGCACGTCATCGACGCCGCCGTCGCGGCGGGGCTCGACCCGATCGTCATCGTCGAACCGCCGTCGGGTTCGCTCCGCGAGATCGACCTCGAGCCGGCGCGGCGCGTCGTCAACCCCACCCCGCAGGAGGGGCTGTCGAGCTCGGTCCGGCTGGGGCTCCGCGCCTTGGAAGCGGACGCAGACCGCTTCGTCGAGGCGGCCGTGATCCTGCCGGGCGACCAGCCGCGGGTTCGACCTGCCACCATCCGGGCGGTGATCGCCGCCGCCGGCGATCGGCCCGCGACCCCGTTCGTCGTCGCGCGTCACGCCGCGGATCGCGCGCCGAACCCGGTCTTCGTCCGCCGCTCCATGTGGCGGCTGGCGGATGAGCTTGCCGGTGATCGCGGCTTCGGGCCGGTTCTCGCCGCGCACCCGGAGCTCGTTCGGGAGGTCGCGATCGAAGGCGCGAATCCGGACATCGACACGCGCGTCGACCTGGATCGGGTCGCCGCCGATCACCGTGCCACGGCCGTGCCCGCTCGCCGAGACGGGGATGTGCGCGCGGGACCATCGGCGCAAGCCGATCCCGGGCCGGCCGACGTATCGTGAGGCGATGAGCACCGCGACCGCCGCCCAGCTCGAGGCCACCTGGGCCGAACGGGTTCGCGAGAACCGCGCCCAGGTCGATCGGATCCGGGAGGTCCCCGACCGCGACTTCTACGCGCCCGTGTCGTCCCTGTTCGTCGCCGATCCGCGACGAACCGGCGAGGAGGCCCTGGAGGCGCTCCTGCGCCTGAGCGAGCCCGCCGACCGCTGGCTCGACATCGGTGCCGGCGCCGGCCGCTACGCCCTGCCGCTCGCGCTCGAGGTCGCGGAGGTGATCGCGGTCGAACCGTCCGCGTCGATGCGGAACGCGCTCCGGACCGGCAAGGCGGAGCACGGCCTGAACAACCTCCGGATCGTCGCCGGGGCGTGGCCCGAGGCGCTCGCCGATCTGGGCGAGACGCCGGTCGCGGACGTCGCCCTGATCGCCCACGTCGGCTACGACATCGAGCAGATCGGGCCGTTCCTCGACGGGATGGACGAAGCCGCGTCGCGACTGTGCGTGGCGATGCTGACCGACCGGAGCCCGGCGTCGGTTGCCGACCCATTCTGGCCTGTGGTGCACGGGATGGAGCGCGTCCCGTTGCCGGCACTGCCGGAGCTCGCGGAGCTGCTCCGTGCGCGCGGCCGCCAGACGGAGATCCAGCGGGTGGAGCGCGCGCCGCGCGTCTTCGATTCCTTCGACGGCCTCGCGACGTTCGTCCGGCGTCAGCTATGGATCACGGACGACGGTGAGAAGGAGCAGCGGTTCCGGGCCGCGCTTGCGCGGATGGCGCGGGAGCTCGACGACGACAGCTGGACGCTCGCCACGCCGCCGGTCGGGGCGATCGGCCTGCTGACCTGGACGCCCGGCGGCTGACGCCGAACCGTCGGCTCGCAGTCCGCCGCGCCGCCGAGATCGAGGTCCGGCTCGCCTGATCGCGCGAGCGGACGGCTCGCAGGTCGGCTTCACGCGCGGACGGCAGCAGCGACCTCGCGGACGAGCGCCCGAGCACGCTCCCGGAGCGGGCGATCGGCGAATCCCGTGGCGCCGCGACCGAGCCTCGTCGCGAGCGCCTCGTCGATGACGCCCGCCCAATCCGGCCGACGTCCGCGAAGCCATTCAGCACCGGCCAGCTTCGTCGTCGGAGCGGTCGTGGCGAGGGTCTGGGCTCCGCGCGCGACCGACAGGACGGCGTAGGCGATCTCGGCCGCCGAGCGCTCCCCGTCGATGTAGCCCGCGAGATCGCGGACGTAGCGGCGGACGCCGTCGAGGAACTCGTCGATCGCGATCGGCGGGATGACGCTCGCCGGCGCCGGCCCGACGAGCGGAACGCCAGTCGTTCGCGCGAGATACCAGTTCTGGAGCCAGTCCCGCGCCGGCCCGGCTCGGTGCAGCGGCTCGCCGGGGCTGATCACGATGAGCTGGTGCGCCGTCGCGCGGAACGCGGCCAGCGCCTCGCGTCCGACGTACACGACCTCGACCCGGTCGTCCCAGGCCGGCGCGCGTTCGACGACCGCACGGTGGAGACGGTCGAGCGCCTCGAGATCGAGGCGGTCGGTCCGCGGCGCCGTGACCGCGATCAGGTCGACGTCGCTAACGCCGCGATCGAAGCCACCGGCGACGACGGAACCGTAGAGGACCAGCGAGAGCAGGTCCTCGCCGAGGGTGTCGAGGAGCGCCGCTCTGAGGTCGGCCGTGACCGCCGCGGCTTCGTCGTCGATCTGCATCCGCGGACGGTCCAGCCACGGGTGATCGCCGTCAAGAGCTGCTCCGTCGCCGAAGTCACGCTCGCGGGTTTCGCGGTTGACATGGGACGCGACAGGGAAACGACGAGGCCGGGCTCGCCACGACGGCGGCCCGGCCTCTGATCAGCGACGAACGCCGCGCTACATGATCCCGATCACGTGACCCTCGGGGTCGGCGAACAGCGCGATCGTCGTGTCCGGCGCGACCTCCGTCAGCGGCTGCAGGACCCGACCGCCGGCGGCCTCGGCCCGGGCGAGCGTGCCCTTCGGATCGTCCGTGTGGACGTAGAACGTCACGCCGCCGGGCTGGCCTTCGCTGGCGGCGCCGATGCCGCCCGTCAGACCGTCCGCCTGGCGATACATGCCGTACCCACCGGGATTGTTCGTGTCGAGCGACCAGCCGAAGACGTCCTTGAAGAACTCCTGCAGCTTGGCCCCGTCCTTGCCGGTGACCTCGACGTGGATGACCTGGGCTCCCATCGGATGCCTCCTCGAACGTGGCTTCGGCGGCCCCTCAGGTCCGCCCTTTCACCCTGACGACGAACGGCGCCGGCCGGAATCGACAGGCAGCGGAGCGGCGACCGGCGGGACGCTCGAGAACCGATCGGACCGGCGCGTGGCGGCCTTCGACCCGATCGCCGCCGCGGCGGCGATCCCGGGAGCCGCTACGTTCCTCGCCGCCCCGGGCTCTGCGGGGATGGCCTCCGCGAACGACGCCCCGGTATCATCCGACGCCTGAGTCGTTCGTCTGACTGCGGCCGTGGGCCGGTACCGGTCGTGCCTCGACTGCGAACGGACCCTCCTCGGCTCCACGGAGATCCTCGTTGAAGTTCGCCGGAAGCGTGACCATCGCCGCCCCTCGGGACCGCGTCTGGGCGTTCGTGATCGATCCCGAGCAGGTCGGCCGGTGCGGGCCCGGCGTCGAATCGATCGAGGTCATCGACGCCACCCACTTCAAGGCCACCGCGAAGGTCGGCATCGGCTTCATCAGCGCTCGCTTCGTGGTGAACATGGAGATGGCCGACCAGGAACCGCCGAGCCGAGCCGTGATCAAGGCCCATGGTCAGGCGCCGGGCAGCGCCGTCGACGCGACCGCCGCCATGCGCTTGAGCGACGCCGACGGCGGCGCCACGACGATGGACTGGGACGCCGACGTCGCGATCGCGGGCACCCTGGCGTCCCTCGGCGGGCGGTTGATCGAGGGGACCGCGAACAAGATGATCGGCGAGACGTTCGACTGCATGAAGGCGAAGCTCGAGTCTTGACCGCGAGGCGCGCCACCGCCGTCGCCGCCCCACGGGGAACCAGTGTGCCGGCTCGCAGCAGCCTCGGCGACCTCGCGGACGCCGTGCCCCACCTCGTGTGGGTCGCCGACGGCACCGGCGTCGTCGGCGCGTACAACGGTCGGATCGCCGATTACGCGTCCGCCCACGGCAAGGACGGCTGGGAGTGGCAGCGCCTCGTCCATCCTGACGACCTCGCCGCGACCGACGCGGCCTGGGCGAAGGCGCTCGCCGGGGGGACGACCTACGAGCACGAGCACCGGCTCCGGATGGCCGACGGGACGTACCGCTGGCACCTGAGCCGGGGCGTCCTGGTCCGGACGCCGGACACCGGCGACGCCTGCTGGTATGGGACCGCCACGGACATCGACACCGGCCGTCGGGCGGAGGACCTCCTGCGCCGGACGCAGAGCTCCCTGGCCCTCGCGATGCGCGGTGGCCGGATGGGCTGGTGGACGCGGGACCTGGAGACCGAGGCGGTCACCTGGAGCGCCGAGCTCGAGGAGCTCTTCGGGCTGCCGGCCGGCTCGTTCGAAGGCGCCGAGACGGATTTCCTCGACCGCGTGCTGCCCGAGGACCAGCCCGAGGTCTCTGCCGCGGTCGCGGCGGCGATCGCCAACGGCACGGACTACGCCGTCGAGTTCCGGTTCCGCCACGCCGACGGCTCGATCCGCTGGATGGACGGACGCGGCCGGGCGACCTACGTCGGCGGTCGACCGGCCGTCCTGTATGGCATCGGGATCGACATCACGACGCGCAAGGAGGCGGACGAGGCGATCCGCGCCCGCGAGGAGCGACTCCGGCTCGCGGCGGAGGCCGGTGAGTTCGGGCTGTACGACTACGACCTGGCCGGCGGCGGGGCCTACTTCTCACCGGAGCTC
>JBPYEM010000065.1:0-2014 GCA_051985205.1 Candidatus Limnocylindrales bacterium
TCACGCGGTGGGGCATGGGCCGCGATCCCGACGCGAGCGACACCGGCATCTCCGGCCGGGGCTCGCTGTCGTTCCTCGTTCCCACCGGCAGCCGTTCGCTCCCGTCCGACGTCCAGGGGGCGGCGACCCGGGCGATCCGGGCGATCCTCGACGAGTCCTATGCGGAGGCGAGCCGGACGCTCGTCGCGAATCTCGAGACACTCCGTCGGCTGGCGGCCTACCTCGTCGAGCACGAGCGGGTCGATGGAGCCACCTTCGACGAGCTGTTCGACGGGCGCCGCGAGGTCCCGACCGCCGGCGACGAGTGGCGCGCCGCGACGTCCCGACCGCGGGCGTGGGGTGAGGTCGTCGACCTGGCCGGTCGGCGGGATCGGCGCAATGCTCCGCCCCTGGCCCCGGTGCCCGAGCTCGTCCCGGTCCCCACGGCTGCGGCTTCCTCCTCGGAGCCGGCGCTCGTGCCGGCCCTCGTCGACGCGATCCCGGACGTCGCCGCCGTCGTCGGGACGGCGCCGGCCCCGGTCGTGACGAGCGCCGCGTCGCTGGAGAGCCCGCTGGCGACGGATCCGCTGTCCGCCATCGAGGCACCCGAGGCGGTCGTGACGCCTGCCGACGTCCAGGGTGCGATCGGCGCCCGACGCCGAACGCGGACCCGGCGTCGCGTCGCCCGCCGGGCGCGATCCGCGGCGGCGGGGATCCTCGGCCGCGCCGAGCGCTGGCTGCGCTCCGGCGAGCTGGAGGCTGACCGGCTCTAGCCGACGACGGCCGCGCCGTCCGCGGCAGGCCGCGGCGACCAGCAGGGCACCGCGAGCCGGATCCGCCGGGTCGCGCACGCTACCCTTCGCGGGTGAGTCTGATCGCGACGAACGCCCTGACGAAGCGATACGGCCAATCCGTCACTGCCCTCGACGGCCTCACGGTCGAGATCGAGCCCGGGATCGTCGGCCTCGTGGGGTCGAACGGCGCCGGCAAGAGCACCCTGATCAAGATCCTGCTCGGCCTGATCCGGCCGACGAGCGGGTCCGCGACCGTCTTCGACCTCGACGTCGTCACGCGCGGGACGGAGATCCGCGAGCTCGTTGGCTACATGCCGGAGCACGACTGCCTCCCGACGGACATGTCGGCGACGGACGTCGTGTCGCACCTCGCCCAGATCTCCGGCCTGCCGCGGGCGGCCGCGCGGGAGCGAACCGCAGAGGTCCTGCGTCACGTCGGCCTCTACGAGGAGCGATACCGCGCGATCGGCGGCTACTCGACGGGGATGAAGCAGCGCGTCAAGCTCGCCCAGTCCCTCGTCCACGATCCGCGCCTGCTACTCCTCGACGAGCCGACGAACGGCCTGGACCCGGCCGGCCGCGACGAGATGCTCGAGCTGATCCATCGAACCGGCACGGAGTTCGGGATCGCCGTCATCGTCGCGTCGCACCTGCTCGGCGAGATCGAGCGGGTCTGCGACCATCTCGTTGCGATCGAGAGCGGCCGGCTGCTGCGGTCGGCTCCGCTCGGCGCCTTCACCCAGCGGATCGGCACGCTTGCGGTGGAGGTCGAGGACGGCCGCGATGCCCTCGCCGCCCGGCTGACCGCGGCGGGCCTCCAGACGGTCGTGGACGGTCCCTCGGTCCTGATCGGGCTGACCGACGACCGCCCGTACGACCTCGTCCGGGACACGGTCGCGGAGCTCGGGTTGCCGCTCGTGCGGATCGAGCAACGCCGTCATCGTCTCGAGGACCTCTTCCGCGACGGGCCGAACGGCAAGAACGGCTCGGAGGCCTCGTCGCCGACGCCGACGGCCCAAGCGGACGACCCTGCACGGACACCCGCCGCGGATCCGCCCACGCCGACCGCACCCACGGCGGGAGGACCGGCATGAGCGGGCCGCGTCCCGCGACTCAGATCGCGTCGGCCGCGACCGCGGCCGGCAGCATCTATGACCTCGGCTACCGCCGCTACGAGGGACCGCGCCTTGGTCGGGCGTATGCGATCCGTGCCCTCGCCTTCGACAGCTTCCGGACGTCGT
>JBPYEM010000066.1:0-4107 GCA_051985205.1 Candidatus Limnocylindrales bacterium
ACGCTCAAGGATCGCGGCATGCGCGAGGACTACATCGTCCTCGTGGGCGGCGCCCCGCTGAACGAGGAGTTCGGGATGGCGGTGGGGGCGGACGCCTACTGTCGCGACGCGGGCGTCGCCGCGGAGACTGCCCGCCGGCTCATCGACGAGCGCCGTGCCGCGGCCTGATCGGCCCGGTCGCCGCTCGCCCCCCACTCGACGAACCCCGATGGTCCGTGGGACGGGCCGGGCGTCGACCGACGCGCCGCACAGCTCGTCCATCGGCCCTGCGGGCGGACGATTGATCCGGGAGCCGGACCAGCTGACAGCGGACTGGTCGTACGGGACGCACTCAGACGCGGCCGTTCGGCATCTGGTCCAGTCGCCGGACCCGGCTGGGACCGCGCCGGCGACCGGCCGCCCTCGACGACGCGGAACCGCGCTCGTGATCGGCTGCGGGGCGCTCGCCAGGGAGCTCGTCGCCGTTGCCGAGCGGATCCCCGGACTCGACGTCGCCTGCCTCGCCCCGGACCTCCACAACCGGCCCGACGGGATCCCGGCCGCGGTCCGCGGCCGCATCCAGCGGGCGCGGGCCGACGGGTACGACCGGATCTTCGTCGCCTACGCGGACTGCGGGACCGGCGGCCTCCTCGATCCCGTGCTCGCCGAGGAGGACGTGGAGCGCCTGCCCGGCGCGCACTGCTACGAGGTCTTCGCCGGGAGCGCGGACTTCGCCCGCCTCGCCGACGCGGAGCCCGGCACGTTCTGGCTCACGGACTTCCTCGCGCGGAACTTCGAGCGGCTGGTGATCCGGGGGCTCGGGATCGATCGCCACCCGGAGCTCCAGCCCGTCTACTTCGCGAACTACACCCGCGTCGTCTATCTCTCGCAGACCGACGACCCGGATCTGCTGGCGATGGCGGAGCGGGCGGCCAGCCGCCTCGGGCTGGCGTTCGAGCACCGGCCGACGGGCATCGCCGGCCTCCGGGCGCCGATCGTCGCGTTCGCCGACCGGGCACGCAGCGCTCAGCCGAACCGCACGGACGCCAACTGATGGCGACCCTCACGGTGATCTGGTGGCGCGACATCCCGGCCCAGGTCCTGGCCCGCGACGGCCGGCGCGCGAGCAAGGTGGTCCTCCATCCCCGCTTCCAGGTCGCGATCGACAAGGCCGCGAGCCGCGCCGGCAAGCGCGCCTACAACGACTACATCGAGGAGTGGCGGAAGGTGGCCCGCGCCTGTGGCGACGATCTCGAGGGCGAGGTCAACGCCGAGAGCGAGCGACTCGAGACCGAGTACGACAAGCACCGCCTGGCGGAGCTGATCCAATCCGGCGGCATCGACGGCGGTCCGGCGCTGCCGCCGGCCCACGACGAGACACCGAAGGGCGCCCGTGACGGGTCCGGATCCGGCGCGGCCGCCGGCAGCAGCTCCGGGCCATCCGGGACGGGAGCGGCCGCGGGCAGCGAGGAGAACGGGTGACGAGGACCGTGGTCGGCTCCGCCACCCGCGAGGTCGTGATCGGCGACGATCGACCGTTCGTCGTGATCGGCGAGCGGATCAACCCCACCGGCCGGAAGCTCCTCGCGGAGGAGATGAAGAACGGCGACTTCAGCCGGGTCGAGCGCGACTTGCTCGCCCAGGTCGAGGCCGGCGCGCACATGCTCGACGTCAACGCCGGCATCCCGCTCGCGGACGAGCCGGCCATCCTCGCGACGACGATCCAGCTCGTCCAATCGCTGACCGACCTGCCGTTGTCGATCGATTCGTCGATCGTCGATGCGCTGGAGGCGGGCCTCTCGGTCTATCAGGGCAAGGCGCTCGTGAACAGCGTCACCGGCGAGGACGAGCGTCTCGAGCGGGTCCTGCCGCTCGTGAAGAAGCACGGCGCCGCCGTCGTCGCCATCAGCAACGACGAGACCGGGATCAGCGAGGACCCGGACGTCCGGTTCGCCGTCGCGAAGCGGATCGTCGAGCGGGCGCTCGATCACGGGATCGCCCGCGAGGACGTGATCGTCGATCCGCTGCTGATGCCGATCGGGGCGATGCCGACGGCCGGCCGGCAGGTCTTCCGGATCCTCAACCGCCTCCGCGACGAGCTCGGCGTGAACTCGACCTGTGGCGCGAGCAACGTCAGCTTCGGCCTGCCGAACCGCGAAGGGATCAACGGCGCGTTCCTGTCCATGGCGATCGCGTCCGGCCTGACGAGCGCGATCACGAACCCGATCGCCGAGGGCGTGCGGACGGCGGTGATGGCGGCGGACGTCCTCCAGGGCAACGACCAGGACGCCGCCCGCTGGATCCGCCAGTTCCGGGTCGCGCCGCCGGAGGGCGAGACCGGCGGTCGCCGCGTCAACCGCCGCCGCGCGGGCGCCGAAGGGCTGCAGCGGATCGCCGGGACCGAGGCCGTCGGGGCGGCCGGCGGCTGACCGGAGGTCGACGGCGACAGCGCGATGGCCGACGACGCCCTCGTCATCTTCACCCCATCCGGTCGACGCGGCCGGTTCCCGACCGGCACGACCGTGCTCGACGCGGCGCGGAAGCTCGGCGTCGACATCGACTCCGTCTGTGGCGGACGCGGCATCTGCGGCCGCTGCCAGGTGGAGCAGAGCGTCGGCGAGTTCGCCAAGCATGGGATCGTCTCCGCCCCTGACCACCTGACGCCGCCCGGCAGCATCGAGGCGGAGTACGAGCGCTCGAAGGGTCTCGAGGCCGGCCGCCGTCTGAGCTGCGCGGCGCATCTCAGGGGCGACGCCGTCATCGACGTCCCGCCGGAGAGCCAGGTCTACCGGCAGGTGGTCCGGAAGGGCCTGGACGTCCGCGACTTCCACCTCGACCCGGTGGTCCGCCTCCATTACGTCGAGGTGGAGCCGCCCCAGCTTGCCTCCCCGTCCGGCGACCTCTTCCGGCTCCAGCGGGCCCTGGAAGCGGAGTGGGAGCTCACGGAGCTGGAGGCGGACCTGTCCGTCATCCGGGCGCTCCAGCCCGCGCTCGAAGCGGGGAAGGGCGCCGTCACCGTCGCCGTCCACGACCGGAAGACGATCACCGGCGTCTGGCCGGGCCTCCACGACCGGGCGTACGGCGTCGCGGTCGACGTCGGGTCCACGACGATCGCCGGCCACCTCGCCGACCTGGAGACGAGCGAGGTCCTCGCGAGTGCAGGCGTGATGAACCCCCAGATCCGGTTCGGCGAGGACCTGATGAGCCGGGTCAGCTACGCGATGATGAACGAGGGCGGCGCCGCCGAGATGACGACGGCTGTCCGGTCCGCCCTGAACGGGCTCCTTGCCCAGCTCGCCAACCGGGCGGGCATCAAGCGGGACACGATCCTCGAGGTCGTGATCGTCGGCAACCCGATCATGCATCACCTCGTACTGGGCATCGATCCCATCCCCCTTGGCTCCGCGCCGTTCGCCCTGGCGACGGACCGGGCGGTGACCGTCCGGGCCGGCGAGCTCGACCTGATCACCCATTCCGGTGCCCGGGTCTACGTGCTGCCCTGCATCGCCGGTCACGTCGGGGCGGACACGGCCGGGGTGATCCTCGCGGAGGAGCCGCACGAGTCGGACGACGTCGAGCTCGTCGTCGACGTCGGCACGAACGCCGAGATCGTCCTCGGCAACCGCTTCTTCCTCCTCGCCGCCTCGTCGCCAACGGGGCCGGCCTTCGAGGGCGCCCAGATCTCGTCGGGCCAGCGGGCCGCGCCGGGCGCGATCGAACGCGTCCGGATCGACCGCGAGACGCTCGAGCCGCGGTTCCGGGTGATCGGCTGCGAGGTGTGGTCGGACGAGCCGGGCTTCGCCGAAGCGACCGCCGAGACCGGGATCACCGGCATCTGCGGGTCCGGCATCGTGGAGGTGATCGCCGAGCTGTTCCTCGCCGGGATCGTCACGGCCGACGGGATCGTGGACGGGTCGCTCGCCGCGCGGACGCCGCGCGTCGTGAGCGAGGGCCGGACGTTCAGCTATGTCCTCTACGACGGCTCCGCCGCGGGCCGGCAACGGATCGCGGTCACCCAGAACGACGTCCGGGCGATCCAGCTCGCGAAGGCGGCGCTGTACGCCGGCGTCCGGCTGCTGATGGACCACGCCGGCATCGATGCCGTCGCCGAGGTCCGGCTTGCCGGCG